>NZ_JAKKSJ010000031.1:0-64980 GCF_025653365.1 Shewanella sp. SW32
AAAAGTATGATGATGGTCATCACTTCGCTCATCGTCATACGGCCAGGGCGTTGACGCTTGCGTGTACCATCGGTTAACAGCGTTTTTTCCCATTCTGGAATGAAAACAGCGCAAAAATCATCGACATCGCAAAACACTTCCACTAATTTATGCATAGGCCCTCCGGTGTGATGGGGTTTCTCTTGGTCGAAAGATCCGATCACTTGGAGGGCTATTAGTTCAACATTTCTTATCCCGAGTTCAGGTTAAGTTAATACCTTCCTCTGATACCGTCAGACTCACTCTGGCCGCATCTTCGCTGGAGTGCAGTAGCTCATTCACAATCTCTTGGATGGCATACACGTTGCGGTTAATTTCTTCGGTTACTGAGCTTTGCTCTGTCGCCGCTGCCGCAATTTGGGTACTCATATCATTAATCGCAGTCACAGCCGAAGTCACTGACCCCAGACTGTCTGAAATCGTGCGAGAAGAATCTACTGAACGCACGCAGCTCTGTTGACTCTCTTCCATGGCTTTCACGGCTTGGGTCACTAGCTTATGCAGTGCCGATAACATCTCGTTGATTTCTAACGTGCTGGCTTGAGTTCGACTGGCTAAATTACGCACCTCGTCGGCGACCACAGCAAATCCACGGCCCTGTTCACCAGCACGGGCCGCTTCGATGGCGGCGTTCAATGCCAATAGGTTAGTTTGCTCGGCAATACCACCAATGACAGAAAGCACGCTGTTGATCTTCTGCGATTGCTCGCTGAGTGACTTTATACTGCCCGCCGCATTATTGATTTGCGACATTAAAGACGCAATCTCCTCAAGCGAAGCATCAACACAGCGCTGTGCATTCGCCACATCACCAGTAGCAGCGTGAGTCGCTTCGGCTACTTGAGTGGTATTCTTAGCCACTTCGTTCGCAGTGGAGGACATCTCAGTGATTGCAGTCACCACCTGATCGGTTTCATTGTTATGACTCACCAACTGGCTCGACATGACTTTAGTTTGATCATGAATCGCATTGGCTGCCGTTTTTACTTTTGCCGTCGCTGTCGCAACATCGCCGATAATATGCTGAAGTTTATCGACAAAGAGGTTAAAGGAGCGCCCAAGTTGAGCAATTTCGTCTTCACCTTTTACGGTAAGTCGCTTGGTTAAATCCCCTTCGCCCTTAGCAATATCATTTAAGTTATCGGCCATATTCTTGATTGGCACGACCATACGGTGGGCGGCAATCATAATGATAAAGCCAGTAATACCCGTAAGGAAAAGCGCTATCAGCAAAATCGCGAAGGATTTTTCTGCCATTTGCTCAGTCACTGTCTCGCGATAATCTTCAACAACAGCTTCAATATCATCGATATATGCCCCAGTACCTAACATCCAGTCAGTACCAGGGATCATCATGACGTAACTGATTTTTTCAATCTGCTCATTAGTATTAGGTTTTTGATAGTAGTAGGAAAAACTACCATCACCACGTTTAGCTGCATCGAGCAGACCGACAATAATTTTAGTGCCTCGGGGATCTGTCATATCTATTTTATTTTGCCCTTCTAAGCTAGGAAGTAGGGCATGGAAAATATTTTTCCCTTGAGAGTCATACATGAAGAAGTAACCCGCACTGCCAAAACGTATGTCTCTTAGCGCTTGATTCACATTCCCTTGTTCTTTTAACGATAATTGGTAATTCACTATACCAGCGGCAATTTCGGTAGCTTCTTTGATTTGTTGTTTACGTTCACCGACGAGCTTAGATCTAAAGGTAACCACCTCATCGGCAAGCGCATCTTGCTCAACATAATAAGAAACCGACATCAACACCAATAATGCGAGGATCAAAGGAAACAGCGACAGCAATAATAATTTATTGCGCAAACTCAACTTAGACATACTTGAATGCTCCAAAGGATTACAACTTGTATCTTCGGAGTATAGCTAAGATTGTTGTATTTCTATGCGCTTAAAGTAACAAAATCTTAATCTTGCTCAATAAACATTCGATTAATAACGACTCAGTTCAAAGCATATTAAGCAGCACACCACATACACTAAAGCCTAATACCAGTTGTAGCATAGGTGGTTTAAATAACTTTAATGCACCAAAACCGAGCAATACCAAGGCCATATCTTTACCTGAGAATACCGCCTGAGAAAACACGGGTTGATAAAGTGCTGCGGCAAGTAAGCCAACAACACAGGCATTCACTCCCGCTATCGCGCCAGCAATTTTTGGTCTTGCGGCAATCGCATGCCAACTTTTCAACCCCACCAGCATGAGTAAAAAACCGGGTAAGAAAATGGCTGCGGTTGCGATGCAAGCTCCCATGAAGGGCTTATCTAACATCACTTCAGCGCCTAAAAAGGTCGCAAAGGTAAACATAGGTCCTGGCACTGCTTGGGCAAAGGCATAACCTGTCAGAAAACGATCGCCACCTATGGTATCACCCACCGCAGTTTCCAACAGAGGTAGCACAACATGACCACCACCAAATACTAAGCTCCCTACGCGATAAAACTCACCGAAGATCCAAGCTTCAGATCCTAAATCCACGATAAAAAAACTGCCGATGAGCAACACGAAAAAGAGCAACAAATAGAAGTAATTCAATCGAATCGGTGCCAGCGCTACTGTGTCATCTTGGCTCGCACTCAATTTATAGATGCCGATAGTGGCGGCGCCGAGTAACAAGAGGATTTGCGTCAACATAGATGGCGCAATCAAAATTGCCGCAGCACTGACTAACATTAATAGGCGTGCGGATTTGCGTTGGCAGAACTGTTTAAACATGGCGAGAACGGCATCGGCAACCACAACGACGGCCATTAACTTAAGCCCATAAATCATCCCTTGAACATAATGATTGGCGAGCCAGGCCGACGTTGTTACCGCCAGTAAGTACATCAAAATAAAGGAAGGTAGTGTAAAACCGGCAAAAGCAGCAAGCGCGCCAACAAGCCCGCCTCTTTGATAACCAATGGCAAAGCCCACTTGGCTCGACCCTGGCCCCGGCATAAATTGGCTTAAGGCAACCAGACTGACGTAACGCTTATCATCGAGCCAACCGAGTTCATTTACGAAGGTCTGGCGAAAATAACCAATGTGCGCCGCAGGTCCGCCAAAACTCATCAAGCCCAAGGTAAAAAAGCGTAGGAAAATCTGTAGCATAAATCGCCGCCCATCAATGCATAAAGTGCTGAAGATTATGCCACTAAAAAGACACTTTGATGAAGTTTCACGCGAGCAGCACAGATAAAAGTATTGCAAAGACTCCACATGGTAGAGTCCTTATGATTGTTTGAGCGGACTTCAAGAGTCGTAAAGCGAGTGAACACAAATGCTTAGTGATAAATTGATGAGCTAAAAAATTAATCCTTCACCAACATAGCTAAGACTTCAAAATGATCCGTGTGGGGGAATAAATCGAATAACTGTACTTTAGTTAAGTGATAGCCTTGAATATGTTCGAGATCTTTCGCTAAGGTTTTGGGATTACAGCTTGAATAGAGAATCGCCTTAGGGGCAAACTCGCTTAAAGACTGACATAGTGCCTCGCCAATACCGCGCCTCGGCGGATTAACTATGATCAAATCCGGCTTATCGGCAGCGCTTTTACCCTTAGCAAAATCGGTGGAATCGAGCGCCATAAATTGTACGTTTTCGAGCCCCATCATCTGCGCTGACATTTGCGCGCAGGCAATCGCTTCAGCTTCAATTTCAATCCCTGTGAGGGTAATGTCTTTGGATGCACAGTGCAGTCCGAAACCGCCTACACCACAGAAGAGATCCCATAACGAATGAGGTGAAAACTCGGCAACCCATTCACGGGCCGTTTGATATAACTGAGCCGCAACGTGTGGATTGGTTTGGAAAAAGCTCTTAGGCCGAATAAACAAAGGCACATGATTAAAACGTTCTTCAAGCCTAGTATTCTCAGTTAAGAAAATCTCTTCATCACCCTCAAGTATTGCCATATGAACCGGTTGGATATTGACTGACACCACTTTTATTTGCGGATATTCAGCTAATAATGCAGGTAATTCACGTTCGATACGTTCGATACTATTGGTGGACCGCAGTACAAACCGCAGTAGATATTCACCACGCACTTGACTGCGGGTCAGCAGAATAAATTTAAGTTCACCCTTGGCTCTATCTACCCGATAAGGAGGAAGTCCAGCCTGCTGCACAAAGCGTGTTAAGCGATGTAATAAATCTTGCATATCAGATGGATATAAAAGGCAGTCGCAAAGATCTACCGCCTCGCCACTTGGGCTCACAATCCCCAACACAGGCGCATGGGCGGCGCCTAAGGCCACCATTTTAGCTTTATTACGAAAGCCGCTGTCCTCCCCAATTACCGGCAGCTGAAAAATATCGGGCAAATTAGCTGGGATAAAAGGCGCGAGTAGTTGCTGTAAAATTTGAGTCTTAACCGCCACTTGCTGCACCATAGGTTGTTGTATATGCTGGCAAGAAAGGCACTGACCTTGGTTAAAATAACCACATTGCTTGGCGGTATTTACAATAGCAGCATTCACGGCAGATCCTAGATATCAGTAAAAAAGCGCCACACTGTAGCGGTTTTACAGGTAAAAATCACCTTGAAGCATATTCAAATCAGCATCAAGTGCATAATTCACGGCGCACTCAAGATAGGGTAAGTTTATCAACATCAGCAATAGACTGCCGCTTACCTATGGCCTTTTCAATCCATTCAAGCACTTCGGCTGAGGTACTGCGAAACGTCGTTAACTTACCGCCATATAAACTGAGTATTCGCGGATGGGAAATTGATGTTTTCATCAAGGTATCCCGCGGTCGCTCAAAGGCTTGGCTATTTTGCTTAGGTAAAACCCGAATACCGCAGAAGGTTTGGGTAATTAAAGCCTTAAGTTCATCAATCTCCGGCGTTAGCGGGAAGTAATGCTTATAAATACCAAGCAGATAATTAATTTCAGACTCGGTCGCTTGGGGCGGCTTATCTAAAGAGGTTAATTCAGTTTCTGTGGTGCCGACTAAGGTTTGACCATACCAAGGCATCACAAATATTACCCGTTTATCGAAGCATGACTCTAAGTACAAGATACCATCGGGCGCAGGAATATCCAGTAACACATGGGCGCCTTGCACCCAATCGAGTTCAACACCCGAAAGTGGGGGCAAGACTTTGCTTAAAACAGCATTTACCCAAGGACCTGCAGCATTAATCACAAGCTTCGCTTCGGCTTTATGGATTTCGCCCCTGTGGCTAAAACTCAGCTCACAGGTCTCGCGCTTGTGTTCCAACTCAAGAAATTCAGCCTCGGCATACACTTCAGCGCCCAGTGCCTGTGCGCTACGCGCCACCGCTTGAGTTAATAGTTTATCGTCGGTCTGCGCATCCCAGTACTGAAATACGGCTTTTAATCCAGAGAGTTTTAATCCCTTGAAACGATGCCAATGCACAGCAGGTACTGACACAAATTGGCCTAAAGGATCAAATTCACTCAGCAGTACATACATACTCAGTCCTGCGCGAATGGTCCAAGGACTGCGCAGACTGTTGTCGTACACGGGAATATAAAAGGGCACAGCTTTAACAAGTGATGGCGCAAGATTGAGTAAATGTCGCCTTTCAAGCAATGACTTACGGACTAAATTAATTTGTCCGGTTTCTAAATAGCGTAAACCACCGTGGATAAGCTTGCTGGAATTCGCTGAGGTTTGGCCGCCAATTTCGCCCTTTTCAATCAGCAAGGTGGAATAGCCCGCTGCTGCCGCATATTGGGCAATGCCAACACCGCTGATCCCACCGCCAATAATGGCTACATCGAAACAGGCCATAACTCACTCTCGCTAACCTTCAATAGACGACTGACCCGCTGAGCCTCAAGCATACAACTCATTACGCTCAGTCGAACCGCTAATAAGCGTTAATATGTCAATAAGTTAATCTTAGATCAAATCTCGACGATAAGAGTTTAATCAATACTGGCATGTAATTGCTTAAGTGCTTGATCGCACATAGTCTTTAAGGCTTTTAGTTCGCTCGCCTCGCCGCCGACTTTGCAACGCATCAAATGGGGAATTTCACTTGCCTGTGTTTTGAGGGAAAGTCCTGCAGGCGTTAAGGCCAGCACTCTCACGCGTTCATCCTGCTCGCTACGCCCGCGAGTCACTAATCCTTTAGATTCTAGCCGCTTCAGCAATGGCGTTAACGTGCCTGAATCGAGGAAAAGTTTATCGCCTAAGGTTTTGACACTAATCCCCTGCTCTTCCCATAGCACTAGCATGACTAAGTACTGCGGATAGGTTAGATCTAATTTGTCCAACAAAGGCCGATAGGCACGCACCATAGCATTTGCAGCACTATAAAGTGAGAAGCACACTTGATTCTCAAGACATAAGGCATTCTCTGTGCTGGTATTTTCTGCCATATCGACAGGATTAACACGGGTGTTGGGTTGAGTTGTTGCCATAGGAAGATCCGACAAATTAAATATATTGCGCACAATATACTTGCATTCACACCAAAGATCGAATTATAGTTTATCACAATTGAATTGCGCGCAATTTAAATCGATTTACTTAATCCTTAACCTCAGAAGGTCTAATACTATGAAAACACTTTATGAAACACGTGCCACAGCAAAAGCGGGTCGTCAAGGTCAAGTCAGCACTGATGATGGTTTACTTGATGTCGCTTTAGCCTATCCAAAAGCCATGGGCGGTAGCGGTCTCGCCACGAATCCTGAACAACTGTTTGCCGCAGGTTATGCCGCCTGTTTCTCAAACGCCATTCTGCACGTCGCAAAAATCGGCAAAGTGGATATTACCGAAGCGCCAGTCAGTGCAGTTGTTGGGATTGGTGCCAATGACGCCGGTGGTTTTGCATTAGCGGTTGCCTTAGAAGTCAGCTTAGATTTACCGCAAGAAGCCGCAGAAGCCCTAGTGCGTCATGCGCATCAAGTTTGTCCGTACTCGAACGCCACGCGCAATAATATCGACGTGAAACTTAGCGTAAATGGCGTAACGTTAGGCTAACCATAACCCATCATCGACACCTGTTGATAACGTCAGAAATAGAGCACCCTCGGGTGCTTTATTCTTTATTAGCCAATAACGACTCAAGCTGAGAGTGAGTGTGCATCACACCATTTCACAGGGAGATAAACTGGTTTCAGTTCCCAAAAAATTATTATTCGCGAGTTAACTAACACTTCTTAATATCTAATTTAATCAAAATGATTGATTTAAGTAGAGTAAGAGATAATCGAACCGTTTGACGATACTTAAACCCACTCTCTGTGGGAGGCGCTATGACAAAATATCTATCGAAATTATCTCTCTTTTGCTCGCTATTATTCCTCTTTGCCTTTTCTATCCCGAGCTGGGCCGAGACAACACCCTCAAGCTCAGCGGATCGAACGTGGCATTATGCGAATGATCAGGGTGAGCTCAAAATTAAGCTGTATTTCTTTTGGTCAAAAACCTGTCCGCACTGTGCAGAGGCCCATCCCTTCATTGATTCATTACCGCAAAAATACCCTTGGATAGAACTCGAATCCCATAGGGTGTCAGATCCCGGCGTGCAGGATATTTGGCAAAATATCGCCTCCAAAACCAGTACAGAAGCACGCTCAGTACCCTATATGGCAAGTTGTGAAAAGGCCATTGTGGGATATTCAAGTGAAGCGGTAACGGGTGAATTTTTAGTCAATCGACTGAAGAATTGTTATTTATCCCTTGGCGGTAAACTGAGCGACGCTGACCTCCCCACTAAAGGAGCCACCAGCACAACCACAAGCGCTCAAACAGATGCACCGCTCTTTGGCACTTGTGGCACAGATACTGGTGAAGGCACCTGTGATGCCACCAGCTTAAGCGAGTCCGTTGCAGAGCCTGAAGTTCAACCCGTTGAATTACCTTTAGTGGGAGTAGTGACACCTGAGACTATGTCTCTGCCGTTACTCACCTTAGTGCTCGCAGGTGTCGATGCTTTTAACCCTTGTGCCTTCTTTGTGTTGCTATTTTTACTGTCGATAATGGTTAATGCCAAGAGTCGCAGCCGCATGTTACTCGTCGGCGGGATTTTCGTATTCTTCTCCGGCTTTATTTATTTCCTGTTTATGACGGCATGGCTAAACATCTTCCAACTGCTGGGGGCAGGCAGTGATGGCGGTATGATCATTTTAGCGGCGGGTTGTTTAGCTTTGATCGCAGGAGCCATCAATATCAAAGATTACTTCTTTACTAAGGGAGAAGTGACACTATCGATGTCGGCAGAAAATCGTACGAGTCTAATAAAACGCATGGGGAAACTATCCAATTCCAGTAACTTAGGCGCGTTACTCATAGGTTCTACCGTATTAGCTATCCTCGCCAATGCCTATGAGTTACTTTGCACCGCAGGCTTCCCAATGATCTACACCAGTGTGCTATCTATGCACAATCTGCCAGACATTGAACGCTATATGTATTTGGTTTTATACAATATTGTATATGTGATCCCGCTGGCTATTATTGTTATCGTTTTCAGTGCGACCTTAGGCAAACGTAAGTTAACCGAAAAAGAAGGCCAAACCCTGAAACTTATGTCAGGCGTGATGATGTTGGGGATGGGTATCGCACTGGTTATTGACCCAACAGCACTGCAAAATGTGAGTCTGGCACTCGGATTGATTTTAGGCTCACTAGGCGTTACAGCAATAATTGTCATCGGCCGAAAACTGCTCACGGCCAAGGTAAAATAATTGCAGATTGGCAAATTCATGTGTAACGACTAAAGTTAACCGTGGGTTTGCCGATAAAGGGATCCAGCTTACAATTGAGGTTAGTTATGTCAATTTCACTGAATACACAAGCTATCGCACCGAATCTAGAAAATGGTGCAATTGGCGTTAAGGTTGCTCAGTTAGCAAAAGAGCAGCAAAAAGCCGAAGGTAAAATCGCGGTAGATTTAATTGCAGCTGCGGCGCCAAAACCCGTAGGCAATGCAGGCCACAACATCAACACCACGGCCTAATTGTTAGCAATACAAAATCAAAAAAAGCGCTCTGATTATCAGGGCGCTTTTTTGTTATTTTCTCTAAAACGTCAGGCGAATTTAAGAAAAAGCGTTACCATTCACGTGCATAATAGTGAATGTCCACACCACAAACGCCAGTGGGATATGCACTAAGGCATAGAAACACTGATCGAGTCGCCCCATTCCTTTTGCTAACAAAATCAAATATAAGTGTAATCCAATCACCAAAGGAAATAGCGCTAACAGCGGATAGAGTGCGACAGGGTTTGCATCGGAAAATAAGCTGTGACTGAATAAAGCCCACGCCACCATAAAGGCGGTCGTCAACGGCGGCGTTGCAATGCGATATTGCTCTGGATAGGGAAACATCCTACGACCTCTGAGTCTCAATCAATAAATTTACGTTGTAGGTTTTCGCGCAATCAACTGGGCTTTATAACTGCTTTGAGTGGACTGCGGATCACATAATCGACCTTCAAAGTAATGTAAAGATTGCCAGTTAGCAAACACTGATTTGAGTTCATTTTCAGTAAGTAAGAAATCTGGGTTGCGTGGCCGACCTATCTGCGCCTGTTGCATTGTAAAGGTTTCATAGACGATAAGGCCTGTGCTCTTAACCGCCCTAGCAATTTGTGGCAGTAATGGGCGATGCAGATAATTAAATACTAAGACAATATCGTACTCTTCAACCGGCAATAATGGTCCTGCCTCTGCTTCTAAATCCCTTTGTAATTTGTAAGCATTAGCCTGATCAATGTGTGACATGGCTGACAAATCTCGATCGATAAAAGTCACTTCAGCCCCTTGCGCTAAAAACCACAAACCATTACGCCCAGAACCGCAAGCGAGATCGAGCACCTTAAGTCCATCGAAGCAACTCAAGTCTAAGTTAGACACAGATGGATTAGGCCAAGCGAACTCTGTGATTAACGCGGCAGGCGTTAAAGTTGACGTATGGGTTACAGACATATCAATTAGCCCTTAATTTCTTTTTTCGAGTCAATTTGCCGACGATGCACAATAGAATAATGCCTGAGCCCTGCAGGACCATGGGACACGATCACTGACAAAAAAAGTATCACGATTAACAGCTCAGGTTTGTAATGAGCCAGCGGCACAAACAGGCCAAGCAAGCCTATTTTTACTAAAGTTAACACTCCCTTAAGCTGGATCAGCCAGCGCCAATCCCTTACGATTTCCCATAACATTAATATGCTGCCCGTCGTCATCGCGAGATACCAATAACTCAACCATTGCACTTTATTTACATCTAATAAAATGCCACCACCAACACCAACGATCCCTAAAATATGTAATGCTCTTAAACTGGTTTTACTCAAACGTTGAAACCAAAAACGTTTTTCTGATATGCCTTGTTTGTGCATTACAACCCCTTAAGAATCAATTGCGTAACATTTAATTAAAATGATAATATAATTTTATACAATAAAGGCTTTTGAAATAACATTATTTATAGAATATATAAAAATAAATAAGCCATCACCTCAATATACAAGATTAAATTATAATATCTATAAAATACAAATAGATAAAACACGCTACCAAAACCATAATTCATACCATTTTTATTTTATAAAGTTAAAATCAATCCATTCAATATGTTAACTCACGCATGTTATACCGTATTGAAGCAGTGATTAGTCTCAACTTCATTAATATTTCCCATCCGATTGCACATTTTAAATATGTTATTTTCGCTGTAACAAAGGTTATGTGATCTGAACACACATATACCTCTTTAGATAGTGCTAAATTTGCAAATGGAGAATGCTCTAACAGTGCGTGAGCTGCGTAAAAAATAAATATCACGCCACGATGAATAACCCTTATTAAGTAGATGAATGTACGGCGGAGGAACTATCATGTTCACAAGAAAGATTCAAAAAACAGCACTAGCCATGCTGATCTCTGGCGCTATGGCAGGTACTGCCTATGCAGCACCAGAAGTGCTAGCCGATTTTCACGGTGAAATGGGTAGCTGCGACAGCTGCCACGTATCAGACAAAGGTGGCGTCACCAACGACAACCTTACCCATGAAAATGCTCAGTGTGTTAGCTGCCACGGTGATTTAAAAGAACTGGCCGCCGCTGCACCTAAAGATAAAGTATCACCCCATAAATCTCACCTAATTGGCGAAATTGCTTGTACTAGCTGCCATAAAGGTCATGAAAAATCAGTCACCTATTGCGATGCTTGTCACAGCTTCGGCTTTGATATGCCTTACGGTGGTAAGTGGGAACGTAAGTTTGTGCCTGTTGATGCAGACAAAGCTGCTCAAGATAAAGCCATTGCCGCTGGCGCAAAAGAAACCACTGATGTCGTGATCATAGGTTCAGGTGGTGCAGGTCTTGCTGCAGCCGTTTCAGCCCGTGATGCAGGCGCTAAAGTTATCCTGCTTGAAAAAGAACCTATCCCAGGCGGAAACACTAAACTTGCTGCTGGCGGTATGAATGCTGCAGAAACTAAGCCACAGGCTAAACTAGGTATCGCAGACAAGAAACAAATCATGATCGACGACACCATGAAAGGTGGTCGCAATATTAACGATCCTGAACTGGTCAAAACCTTAGCCAACAACTCATCAGACTCTATCGATTGGTTAACCTCTATGGGTGCCGATATGACTGACGTAGGTCGTATGGGTGGTGCAAGTGTTAACCGTAGTCACCGTCCAACAGGCGGCGCTGGCGTGGGTGCACACGTAGCACAAGTTCTATGGGACAATGCAGTGAAACGTGGTACTGACATCCGCTTAAACAGCCGTGTAGTACGTATTCTTGAAGATGCGAGCGGTAAAATTACCGGCGTATTAGTGAAGGGTGAATACACAGGTTATTACGTTGTCAAAGCTGACGCTGTCGTTATCGCAGCGGGTGGTTTTGCGAAAAATAACGATCGTGTAGCTAAGTACGATCCTAAGTTAAAAGGCTTTAAAGCGACTAACCACCCAGGTGCTACAGGTGATGGCTTAGACGTGGCATTACAAGCTGGCGCGGCAACTCGCGACTTAGAGTTTATTCAAGCTCACCCAACTTATTCACCTGCTGGTGGTGTAATGATCACCGAAGCGGTACGTGGTAACGGTGCGATCGTGGTTAACCGTGAAGGTAACCGCTTTATGAACGAAATCACCACCCGTGACAAAGCGTCTGCCGCGATTCTGCAACAAAAAGGCGAAAGTGCTTATTTGGTATTCGATGACTCTATCCGTAAGAGCTTAAAAGCCATCGAAGGCTATGTGCACCTGAACATTGTTAAAGAAGGCAAAACAATTGAAGATCTGGCTAAACAGTTAGATATTCCAGCGGCCGAACTCGCTAAAACAGTGAAAGCTTATAATGGCTTTGTTAAATCAGGTAAAGATGCTCAATTTGAACGTCCTGATTTACCACGTGAATTAGTTGTTGCACCTTTCTACGCTCTCGAAATCGCGCCAGCAGTTCACCACACTATGGGTGGTGTTGTGATCGATACTAAAGCCGAAGTGAAGAGTGAAAAAACAGGCAAACCTATTGATGGTTTATATGCAGCAGGTGAAGTCACAGGTGGCGTTCACGGTGCTAACCGCTTAGGTGGTAATGCTATCTCCGATATCGTTACTTATGGCCGTATCGCGGGTGCATCTGCAGCTAAATACGCTAAAGACAAAAAGTAAAATGCAATAACGGAGGGTTAAAGGACTAGCCCTCAGCTCATATAGTACGACTTTCAATATGAGAGCTCTAGCTTGAACACTTCAAGTAAAAGCAGTCAATCAATAAGCGAGCCGTCAGGGGCTCGCTTTTTTATTCCCAATTGATGATAAAGCTCACTCTTTTAACGGGGAATTTTCTAAGGCTAAGGACAAAAAGCCCTAACTCACTTACACTCTTTGCCAGATAATTACATCAGCAAACCCGTTAGGTGACTGAAATGAGAATTGGATTTTTTAGCGCGAAACATTACGACATGCAGCACTTTAACCGCACAAATGCTGCGTTTGGTGCACAAATTGAGTACTTCGATTATCGCCTCTGCATGCAAACAGTGAAGCTTGCCGAAGGTTTTGAAATTGTCTGCGCCTTCGTCAACGATTCACTCTGTGAAGAAGTTCTGGTCGAACTCGCTAAGGGTGGCACAAAAATTATCGCCATGCGCTGCGCTGGCTTTAACAACGTCGATTTAGTTGCCGCTAAACGCTTAGGCATGCAAGTCGTTAACGTACCAGCTTATTCTCCTGAATCCGTGGCCGAACACACAGTCGCACTGATGTTGACACTGAATCGAAAAATCCACAAAGCTTACCAACGCACCCGCGATGCCAACTTCTCCCTCGAAGGCTTAGTCGGCTTTAACATGTTCGGCAAAACCGTCGGCGTGATTGGTACAGGTAAAATCGGCGTAGCAACCATCAAGGTATTGCTCGGTTTTGGCTGTAAAGTCATTGCCTTCGATCCCTTTATCAATCCGGCTGTCATCGCGCTGAATGTTGAATATCAAGATCTCGACTCTATTTATGCCAACAGCGATATCATCAGCTTGCATTGCCCGTTGACCGCGGATAACCGTCATTTACTAAACCAAGCCAGTTTCGCCAAGATGAAACCCGGTGTCATGGTGATCAACACCAGCCGCGGTGGTTTACTCAATGCTTTCGACGCAATGGAAGCATTAAAACTGGGGCAAATCGGCTCGCTTGGGCTCGATGTATACGAAAACGAAAAAGGGCTGTTCTTCGAAGACAAATCGAATGAAATTATTCAAGACGATGTATTCCGTCGTTTATCAGCCTGCCATAACGTGATTTTCACGGGTCACCAAGCCTTCCTCACCGAAGAAGCCCTAGGCGCCATTGCCAAAACGACCTTGAACAATATAAAAGCACTATGTGCCGGTGAACTCTCAGGTAACGAATTGTTTTAACTGACAGATAAAATCCTGACTGCTAAAGTGAGGCTTCAACGTTTGAAGCCTCATAGAGGAATATAAATATGTTAGTGACTCAGGAAATTCAGGATATCTCCACGCCTTCCGGGCTAATGCGTACCTACATCTATCGCCCAGAAGCACAGGGAATATTCCCAAGTATCATCTTTTATTCCGAGATATTTCAGCAAACTGCGCCCATCGCCCGCACCGCCACTATTCTTGCTGGCCACGGTTTTGTGGTGTTAGTACCCGAAGTGTTCCATGAACTGAATCCTTTAGGCGCTGTGCTGGCCTATGATGAATCAGGTAAAGATAAAGGTAACGCCGATAAATTTGCCAAACCCCTAGAGCACCACGATAGCGATACCCAAGCACTGATCGATTTTGCCACTCAACAAACTTACTGCAATGGCAAAGTTGGCTCTATGGGCGTGTGTATCGGCGGCCACTTAGCCTACCGCGCCGCACTCAACCCCGCTATTTTAGGTGCATTTTGCCTCTATCCTACCGACATTCATTCCAACACCCTACCCTGCGCTTACGGTAATGACTCATTGAGCCGCAGCGGTGATATTCAAGGGGAATTAGTGTTAGTGTTCGGCAAGCAAGATCCCCACGTATCCGCGGAGGGACGAGTACTAATCCACCAGCAATTAATGGCGCTGAACCGTAACTTCACTTGGCTTGAAGTCAACGCCCAACACGCCTTTATGCGTGATGAAGGCGAACGCTATGATCCCGCACTCGCACTGCAAATGTACCTGCAAGCGGTAGCTTTTTTTCAAAGAGTGCTTCACTAGTTTATAAATTAAACATACAAGATATTAAATACTTAAGGAAAGAGTAAAAATGAAACCCTATAAAAATTTATCCTCAAAAAACTTAGCATTACTATTAATGATTACCCGAGTAACAACCGTTGTTTCGTTATTAGCCGTCGTGCTTTCATTAATTGGCCTAGCGAGTCAGTTTTGGATGACACGTGGATTTAGCCTTAACTTTTGGTCGACAATGGGTATAGCTACTCTTATCCCCTCTCTACAAGTGCTTTTGGGCTCTGGCATCATAGCTGCTATCATTGCATTTGAAGAATCCTACCGCCAAAAGTCTGAAGCCTTTATCGCCTCGTTAAAATAGCGTTCAGTAATTATCTAAAATACACCTAATGATCTAAGTTCAGAATTGTTCGAATCAAGTGAATCACTAAAACTAACATTATAGTTTTAGTGATTCATCATCTTTTTATTTAATTAAACTAAGCGCCTAGTAAAGGTAGATATTTGATACTTTTGCATTCAAAGATAATTCAATACATTGGAAATTGCGGATTCTGGCAAGGGATCATGGATATTCAACACTATGGCTCGATTCCCTTCAAACTGCAGTATGTCTGAATAGAGCTCTCGAAATGTATCAACCAGCTGAGTTTTACAATTAAAGAATAGGTAATATTGTTCGGGATATTTAGGCTTCCAGTCAAATCTCACTGTGCTCCCATTTTAAGCTCTCTTCCACCGCACCTAAATCCTGCACTTCGGCAATCGAAAAAATCAAAATTCGAATCCGCAATAGCAAGGGCGCTATATGCGCAGAATAGCCTTCAAACTTGTTCTGTACTTCCGCTTGCATGCTCTCATCCTCCAATTTATGCAATGCCGAATCATCATATCTGTAAAACAAAAAACTATGCAGCGGGCCCACATGGTTGAACTTCCAAACCCTTAGTCATTGGTGATTTATCACTTAGTGGAAATATAGAGATAGTGGAAATAAGCAGAAACAAGCGTAATTTTATTTTTCCATATCAAAAGTGTCGATTATATCAGCACTTTATTATAAACCGCGTATTAGGGGTGTGACACAGTGTCGCAGGTCGTTGAGTTTTTATTGAGATATCAGCTTAATCCTTTATAAAACATCTCATTATTTAAACAAACCTTTCATAGGCTTATTATGTCCCGCTCTGCAGTAATGACTTCAATTGCAATATCCCTAACAAGTATGGCCACTTTTTCAGGGATAGCAGCCGAAGCCGAAACTGAAGCAATGTTTCCAGCATCTGCAATTAAACCTCAATTATCGACTCCCACTGCTATCGAAAGGATTGCCATTACAGGGAGCCGAATTCAAAGGGAAGAGATGGCTTCCACAGCGCCGATGACCGTTTTTACCGCGCAAGATATCGAGAAAACCGGTGCCACCTCAGTTGAAGTATTGCTGCAAAGAATGACGGCTTCTGCGGGGTTTGCGGGTAATCAAACGAATGCCTATTGGACTGAGGGGGGCTATGGTTCAACCCAAGTTAACCTGCGCGGATTAGGGGTAAATCGCACACTCGTACTGCTCAATGGTCGACGTATGGTGAACAGTGGCACAGGGGCAAACTCCTCCGTGGATCTTAATACTATTCCCATTAGCGTGGTTGAACGAATCGAGGTATTAAAAGATGGTGCATCCGCCATTTATGGTGCAGATGCGGTTGCTGGCGTGGTCAATATCATCACTCGGCAACAAATCGAAGGGGTTGAATTTCAAGCGAGAACGGGCATAACCGAGCAAAATGATGGTGAACAGTACAAGCTCGACCTTGCCCTCGGTCATATAGGTGAGCGTGGCAGTGCATATGTGGCGATGAGTTACGATAAAACCCAAGCCGTCGATATGCTGAGTCGCGCACCTTGTCCGCTTGAGGAAGTGAATGGTGAGCTAGTGTGTGGCGGTAGCTCGGCGCTGCCGGGAGGCAGAGGCCATTTCATTGATGCAAATGGCAATCAAATCGGCAATGAATTAATGCTATTGCCAACAGGAAGTGCCCCTTACACCAGTAGCCATAAGGATAATACTTATCAGTATTTTAATGCGGTTCAACCTAACGAGCGAGTCAATCTGTTTGCCTACGGTGAATATGACTTAACGGCGAGCAGCCAAGTGTTTGCTGAGGCTATGTACACTCACCGTAGCTCACAATTACCCGCTACTCCGCAATCGGTGTCAGGTATCGTGATCCCTGCTTGGCATGAATCAAATCCGACCGATGCAGACTTCCTTCTCCAGAGTCGCAGACTGGCAGAAGCTCCCCGACAATTTAATATTCAAGCGGATACTTGGCGCTTAGTGACAGGTTTTAGAGGTGATTTAGACAACGGTTGGCAATGGGATGCTGCCGTTAACTTCGGCAGTAATCGTGGTTCCTATGAAGTGACCAATGTCATTAATAAGGTTCGTCTTGCCGACGCGACAGACTATAGCAATTGTAATATTGATCCCAATGTACCTTGCGCAAACTTTTGGGGAGCTGGCTCACTCACACCTGCAATGCTGGACTATTTTCTGTTTAACATGCGTGATAGCGGCGGTAATGAGCAGTTTAGCCTCACAACGAATATCACAGGCGATCTATGGCAGTTACCCGCGGGCATGATGAGTTTTGCCGCAGGACTAGAGCACAGAAACGAGAAAGGATGGAATGATCCAGACCCACTTAAAATCAGTGGTGAAGCAAACACTGCCCAGCAAGATCCGATTGATGGTCGTTACACTGCCGACGAAATCTATCTTGAAACCTTGTTACCTATTTTAAGCGGCCTGCCCTTTGCCAAGTCGGTCGAATTAACTGCGGCGTTGCGATATTCCTATTTTGATACCTTCGGTGGCGATACCAATTATAAAATTGGGCTACTGTGGGTCGTCAATGACGCAGTGACGCTGCGGGCCACGCAATCCACGGCATTCAGAGTACCTAATATTCCTGAGTTGTTTGGCGGCATAGATCAAGGTTCCATGAATACTACAGATCCTTGTAGCGAGTGGGCCAAGCTCGACCCTAGCTCGAATCGATACGCTAATTGTATGGCATCAAACGTGCCAACGAATTATAAACAAGAAGGCACAATATTAACCGACCGTGGTGGCAATGCTGAACTTGAACCAGAAGAAGCCAATACCTTTACTGCGGGTATTGTTTGGGATTTGGGGTTTATTGAAGGGCTCAATATCACGCTCGATTACTACAAAATTGAGATTGATAACGCCATTAACTCAGTCAATGGTTCGAGCAAATTAGCCGCCTGTTACGACAGCAAAGGGATGACACATCCTTTCTGTAGCGACGAACATTTTGTGCGAGACGCAATGACAGGCAACATCACCTATTTACAAACACAACTGGGCAACGCCGCCAACGAAGTGGTTTCAGGTGTTGATATGGCGATGTTTTACCAGAAAGAGATGGCAGGCTTGGTGACGAATACGACTTGGGAGCTGAGCTATTTAGATCAATACGATCTGCAAACCTACGCCGGCGCCCCCGTTGAGTCTCGAGCAGGCACCATAGGTTATGATGGTAGCTACACCAAATGGCGCTCAAACCTCTATTTTGATATCACCAATGACAATTGGCGCTTTAGCTACAACATTCAGTATATTGGCGCGGCGGATGATCAATATGCCAATGCCGCAGAGATAGGTGACTCAGTTGATGCGCTCACTTACCATAACGCACAGGTTCATTATCAAATGGACAACAACATCGCCTTAACGGCAGGTATCGATAATCTGTTCGACAAGCAAGCGCCATATCATCAAAGCTATACCGACGGTAATACCAACACTATGACGTATGACCTAATGGGACGTCGTTACTATGTCGGAATGAAATGGGCTCTGTAATGCTTTGGGCTTAAGGGGGCAATCCCCTTAAGCAAGCAGGCTAAATTAATTAAATAAAAGGTGAGTCATCAACTTGAAGCGGGTTAACACACTAAAACGAGTCTCATCGGCGCACTTTCTGCACAGATGGTTGATGCTATTGCTGGTACTGCCGATTGGGATCTGGTCAGTCACCGGCAGCTATTTCGTCTTAATGGACCTTGGGTTTATCCGTGGCGATCATATTAAAGTGCAAGACTTACGGCATATCGATCCCAGCCAAATCCATTACTCAATCGCAGCTGTTTATGAGCGTTTCCCTAAGGCTCAAGCAATCGCGTTAACCTCAATCACTGATACCCTCTATTACCGGATTAAACTGAACGATAAGTCCATTCTCGTGGACGCAGATTCGGGTGAGTTATTGCCTTCGATAACGGAGAAACAAGCCCGAATAATCGCTTCAAACTATCAGCATCACGGGTCTTTACCCTTAGAGGCTAAGCTTGTTAGTGCAACTCTGCTCACCGATATCGCCCCAGCTGAACTAGCGCCGCGATACTTGCCTGTTTGGAGAATAGATTTTAACGATAGTGCAGCCACAAGCCTTTATCTGTCAGCGACAACGGGTGAGTTAGTCACGCGCAGACATGACTATTGGCGTTTGTTTGATCTCTTTTGGAAATGGCACATTATGGATTACGACGAGGGTGAAGCCATCGACAATCTTCTGCTGCTGAGTTCGGCTCTCGTCTCTATTGTGGCTGTGTTAGCTGGCTTCGTCTTACTTTGGCAGCGCAGAAGGAAGTATCTGAAATGATGCCGAAACTTAAACCTAAGCCCCAAAGTAAACACTTCAAACGCTGGGTCAAAATCGCCCACTATTGGCTCGGTGCCATAGTAAGCATTCAACTGCTACTTTGGCTTGTTACTGGGGTCTATTTCAATTTAACGCCCCATGATGAACTCAAGGGAATGGAGTACCAGCTTAGCCATAGTCCTGCACCGCAAAAGCAAGAATTTGATCCACAAAAGCTCGTGGATATCGCTCCCTTACTGGCTAAACATACTCAGGTAGAAAGCCTGACATTAATGGCGCTCGCGGGTAAGCCCGTTTATGTACTCGATGCAAAGGTGCAGCGCTATGCACACCAGTGCCAGCAGCAAACCTTGATTGATGCATATACGGGAAATACCTTACTCATTAATAAACAAAGCGCGCAACAACTGGCGCTTGAAAGTTATACCGGGCCAGGGAAAATTACCCAAGTTAAGCAAATATCAGCCCCCATTAGCGAGTGGCCAACCCAGTGCAATTCACTTTGGCAAATAGATATGGATGATGACCTGTCGACGCGAATTTATATCAATACAGTTAATGGCGAATTAGTTGGCCATAAAAATGACCACACAGACATCGCCGACTTGATGTTTAAATTGCACTTTATGGATTACCTCAATCAAGGTACTTTTAACAACCCCTTTAGCTGGCTGCTGGGGATACTGACCTTGTTGTTATCCCTATCTGGCCTGTATTGGGTTATTGATAATCTTGTACTCAAGCGCTATCGGTTAAGTCTGAGTTGAATGGCTAGAACGGCAAGAGCTATTTCATTCATCTCATCGTACGCCGCGATGGGTTAATAGACCCTATAAGCCTGCCAAACGACTCAGACACGCCCACGAACGCTCAGCACAGTTTGATAATCAATATAGCGCTGCGCAACAATCCAAACTACTCAGGATCAAACTTCTTTTTGCCTTCGAGTAACGCCTGACGTTCGGCTAAGGGAGTCTGATCGGCCAGCTTTAACACTGCCTTTTGCAGCATGAGGTTATTAGGATAAGTGATGGTATCGCCGTTATCGCGGTGAATAAGCACATGGAATAAAGCGATTTCGATGATCACGCCGCTAATATCTTCATCCTTATCGACCACCCGAATGCGCTCGCCGATACGGTAAGGAAACACGAAAAAGATCAGCACGCCAGCGGTTAAATTACTCAATATCGACCATTGAGCAACCAATGCAACGCCCATCACCGCAAAGGCAGATGACACAAATAGCGACACATCCTGATAGCCCAGTCCGAGCGAGACCGCCATCAAGGACAGAGTAATAAAAAACATCACATAGGAAATAAAACGGGTCACTAAGCTGGTCCGTGCAACACTCACTTGCTTCATTTGCGCGAGTTTTCTAACCCAATGGGTTAAGGCGCGCTGTAAAAAGAGAAACACTGCAAGATAAATACAGGCAAGCAGGATTTGATTTGTCATAATAGCGGCTCAATTAACTAAAACTGTCTGAATTCTAACTTTTTTGCGCGAGCAGTTATAGCCCGTGCAAACAAGCCAAACAGCTAAACCGAGTAATTAATCCAATATGGCCGATTCGACCCTCTTACATGAAACCCAAGACGCACTAGGCCCGATTCGTGTAATCGATTATGACGACTCACGGATCTTGTCCTTTGGGGATAACGATGAGCAGAGTAAGATCCTCAAGGCAGCGCCCCATATTCCCCAGCACACTTATGTGCAAGCCATGTTGTTGGTTTTACTATTTTGTAAGCCCAAGAGCGCTATTGTTTTAGGTTTAGGCGGTGGCTCGATTATTCACTCACTGCGCAATTTCGACGCGGCAATAAAGTTAACAGCGGTGGAATTACGCCCCGCGGTGATTGAGTTAGCTAAGCGCTATTTTCAGCTGCCGATAGGTAAAAAGCTCAATCTTATCAATGATGATGCTATTGCTTTTTTAGCTGCTGGCGATCATAAAAAAGTGGATGTAATTTTTGCCGATATTTACACAGCCAAAGGCGTTGAAACAGGGCAGCTTTCGCCAATATTCCTTGAGCAATGCACTAACCTCATCAAACCCAACGGTTATTTAGTGCTGAACTGCTGGAAAGAACATAGCCAAAATCGCGAGTTGTTAGCCGACTTACAACAACACTTTGCCCATGTGAACGCTTGTCTCACAGGCGGCGGTAATTGGGTGATTTTTGCGAGCCAATCGCCACAGCTTTTAGGCACCTCGGCCCTTAAAAGTAGTGCTCAATCTTTATCGCAACAATTGGGTTTTGCCCTTGATCGATCATTGACACGCTTTGGGCCTTGGATTTAATACTAATATCAGCAAAATAGCGTAAATTAGTTAACCCTAAGGCTGAGCTTTGATATTCTTCTCACACTTCCATGATATGAGCTGTCACCATGAAAAATAATAATAAATTGATGTTAAGCGTTATGGCTCTGGCATGCCTTAACTCTCTCAATGCTAACGCCGAAAGTTTTAGTTTTGACACTCGTAGCTCACTGAATTCAGATACATTAGTGCTATTCCAAAGCGCTGATTCTACTACCTATGGGATCGACTTTTTACCTCAGTCGACCCAAGATCAATTAAACCTAGCAACGGCGGATAATATTTTTTCCGGCAAACGGGGGGAAATCCTCGAGATTTTGGTACCCAGCGAAATTGATGCTAAACGAGTCTTACTGGTCGGCATTGGCGATGCAAAAAACTTAACGCCCGGTGACATTAATACCATCGGTGGCAATGTTGCGGCCAAACTCGATACGGTTCCCCAAGCTACAGTGCGTGTACTCACCCAAGGCTTAACTGCCGCGCCGCTATTTGCCTCTGAGCTTGCACACGGAATTGAACTACGCAGTTATCGCTACACTCAGTTCAAAGCGAGCCCCCGTGCCGAGAAGAATTACCAAATCGCTGTCGATGATTTAAGTCGCAACCAAAAACACCATAAAAATCTGCAAGCGGTTGAAGCAGGTGTGTTTTTAGCGCGCGATCTGACAAACGCACCTGCAGACATTATGTATCCCGACAGCTTTGCTAACGAAGCCAGAAAGCTCAAATCCCTCGGCGTTAAAGTCACGGTATTAGAAGCCAAAGATATCGAACGTCTACAACTGGGCGCCTTAGCTGCTGTAGGTAAAGGCAGCGAGCGCCCACCTAAGTTAGTGGTCGCCCATTGGCCTGGTAGCAAAGACGTGCCAATCGCACTGGTCGGTAAAGGCATCACCTTCGACTCGGGTGGTTACAATATTAAGGCGACAGGTACTTCAATCGCGCGGATGAAGTCAGATATGGCAGGTGCAGCCACTGTGCTTGGCACTATTAAAGCCATGGCGATTCAAAAAGCGCCAGTCAACGTAGTGGCGATTATGCCCATGGCGGAGAACATGGTATCGGGTCATGCAATGATCCCAGGTGATGTGATTAAAACCGCCCAAGGTCTCACCGTTGAAGTGCTCAATACCGATGCCGAAGGTCGCCTAGTGCTGGCCGATGGCCTCTGGTATGCCAGAGAAAATTATAAGCCATCAGTGATTATCGATGTTGCGACACTGACAGGCTCAAAAGTGAGTGCGTTAGGCAATGTTTACGCAGGCTTGTTTACCGATTCTGAGCCTTTAGTGCAGCAGCTAACTTATGCTGGTCAACAGGTTGGCGAAAAGGTCTGGCGCTTACCGTTAGATCAAGCCTATGCGGATGAGCTTAAATCCACTATCGCGGATCTCACAAACACAGGTAAAGAAGGCAGCGCGGGGGCTTCCTCTGCGGCCATGTTCTTAAAACGCTTTGCGGGCGAACAGCCTTGGGCACATCTCGATATCGCAGGTAATGCATTAACCGCCACTGATACCGCTGTTGTGCCTGCGGGGGCAACAGGTTACGGCGTGCGCTTACTCAGCACTTGGTTAACTCAACCCAAAGCACAGAACTAGAACCGAGAACCTAGAACCTAGAACCTAGAACCTAGAACCTCAGTATCTTGTTTTAATTGTATTTACACTTTAAGGGATATCATTGATATCCCTTTTTTATGCTCGAAATTTATCTTATCTCAATCACCAAAGACCAAAGACCAGCCGGCTAAATCCAAACTACACCCAATCACGCCAAACCCGCAGCAGTCGCAGAAAAACCGATTGAGTCCGACCTAATCGCATCATCATTCTACTAAACCGATTAAGATAATAGTTTTTATCCGTTATCTTAATTTTAATCGAGTCGGTAATATGCTTCACATCGACAGGACGCAAGCAAATGTCCTCGTTATGAACTTAAGCCATCATCAACTAAATGGAAGCATAAAATGACTCAATCAATTATCAACAGCACAATCAAACCATTCAAAGCCACTGCATTCCACAATGGTGAGTTCGTTCCTGTAACTGAACAAGACCTGTTAGGTAAATGGTCTGTTGTCTTCTTCTACCCAGCAGATTTTACCTTTGTTTGCCCAACTGAATTAGGCGACATGGCTGATCACTACGAAAAACTGCAAGGAATGGGTGTTGAAGTTTACTCAGTATCAACTGACACTCACTTCACTCACAAAGCATGGCATGACACGTCAGACACCATCAAGAAGATCAACTTCCCAATGCTGGCTGACCCAACAGGCACTATCAGCCGTAACTTCGGCGTGATGATTGAAGAAGACGGTTTAGCACTACGTGGTACTTTCGTGATTAACCCAGAAGGCCAAATCAAGGTCAGCGAAGTTCACGATTTAGGCATCGGCCGTAGCGCTCAAGAGCTAGTTCGTAAAATTCAAGCAGCTCAATATGTTGCTACTCACGATGGCGAAGTTTGCCCAGCTAAATGGCAACCAGGTGACGAAACATTAGCACCGTCTTTAGACCTCGTTGGCAAAATCTAATTTAGCCTGCAAAGCGTCAACCCCGCCAGTCTAGCGTCCCAAGCTGATTGGCGTTACAGCCAACACAGTTGTAGCGCCACGCAGCAAAGGATTAAGCCCGCCCCTGCAAGGGCCTAGACTGGCCCCCTTATTTCTCCCTTTTAAGCGATTTTGGAGTCATCACATGTTAGATGCGAATTTAAAAAATCAACTGCAAACCTATCTGCAAAACCTCAAGAGACCAGTTGAACTTGTCGTGTCTGCAGATGAGAGTAGAAAGTCTCAAGAATTAAAAAGCTTAGCGCAAGACATTGTCAGCCTATGTTCTCTGGTGAGCCTGAAAGAAGTTCAGGGCGAACGCACCCCGGCGATGACAGTGATTAACCCAGAGCTTAATACGCAAATCAGCTTTGCTGGTCTGCCTATGGGTCACGAATTTACCTCACTCGTGCTGGCATTACTGCACACGGGTGGACACCCAATCAAACTCAGCGATGATATTATTGAGCAGATCCGCAATCTGCCAGGCAAATATGCCTTTGAAACTTACGTCTCACTGACCTGCCAAAACTGCCCAGACGTAGTACAGGCACTGAACATGATGGCGGCCATTAACCCGAATATCACCAACGTGATGATCGACGGTGCCCTGTTCCAAGAAGAAGTAACCAGCAAAAACATTATGGCTGTGCCTTCTGTCTACTTAAATGGCGAAGTGTTTGCAGCCGGCCGTATCAGCATTAGCGAGATCCTCAATAAACTAGATACCAATGCCGCAAGCCGTAAGGCCGATGAAATTAATGAAAAAGCGCCATTCGAAGTCTTAGTCGTCGGCGGCGGCCCAGCCGGCGCAGCAGCAGCCATTTATGCAGCACGTAAAGGACTTCGCACCGGTATTGTTGCCGACAAGTTTGGCGGACAAGTCGCTGAAACCGTCGGTATCGAGAACTTTATTTCGGTCAAAGCGACCGAAGGTCCAAAACTAGTGGCAAACCTTGAAGCCCATGTACGAGACTACGAAGTTGACATCATGGACAACCAAAAAGCCGTGTCATTGACGACTGACGGTTTATTCGAGCTTGAACTGGCAAGCGGTGCTAAATTACGTAGCCGTACCGTATTGTTAGCCACAGGTGCCCGCTGGCGTGAAATGAACGTCCCGGGCGAGAAAGAATACCGTGGCAAAGGCGTCGCATACTGCCCACATTGTGATGGCCCGTTATTTAAGGGCAAACGTGTGGCGGTGATCGGCGGCGGTAACTCAGGTATCGAAGCGGCTATCGATCTTGCGAACATAGTAGAACATGTGACTGTGCTGGAATTTGATAAAACCCTGCGCGCTGACGATGTACTGCAACGTAAAGCGGCTTCTATGGGTAACATTAAAATCATTACCCAAGCCATGACCACTGAAGTGACTGGCGATGGTACTCGGGTTAATGGCCTGAACTACACAGACAGAGCCACTGGCGAGAGTCACCATGTCGCACTTGCAGGTATCTTCGTGCAGATTGGGCTAGTACCGAATGCGGAATGGTTAAAGGGCACTATCGATTTAACCCCAAGGGGCGAAATCATAGTCGATGAGCGCGGCCAAACCTCAGTCCCAGGTATTTTTGCCGCAGGTGATGTCACTAACTCACCTTTCAAGCAAATTATCATTGCCATGGGCAGCGGCGCGACCGCATCACTGGGCGCATTTGATTACTTAATTCGCCACAGCGATGAAGAAACCACCGCGACCAAAGCCGCTTAAAGCTTAACTAGTCAACAGACATCAAAGCTAACGCAAAAAAATAGCCAGCATTTGCTGGCTATTTTTTTGATGTTAACTAAGGCATTGATAAGGCTTAGCAGGCCTAATTTGCATGAGCATTTCAGGGGTGTCGACCGCTTTAAATCCAAACTGGGCGTAGAGTCCATGGGCATCGCGGGTGGCTAACATTATCCGTCTTAAACCTTGTAATTCAGGATGTTCAAGAATTGCTGTTATCATCAACTTGCTTAAACCTAAGCCGCGGTGCGACTCAAGTACAAACACATCGGCAAGATAGGCAAAAGTGGCTTTATCTGTGATTAAGCGACCAAAAGCCACTTGTTGATTGTCCTTATCAAATACCCCAAAACACAGACTATTGGCTAACGCTTTTTGTAGCAGTGCCTTTGGCATGCCCTGCGCCCAATAACTATTACTAATAAAGCCATGGATAACCTCAAGATTCATTTCAGCTTGATCTGTACTGACTCTGTATCCTGTTTCCTGCTGCATTTTCCTTTCTCCGAAATTTTCCGTTAACGTCAGTTCAGGTGTTCTTGGCACTCATAAATATCATAAATGCCATCGCTAATAACACCACTTTAGCTAACGAATACAAAGCCCCCGCTAAAGTACCACCGCCATGATAACTAAAGGCTAAGTGGCGATTGATTTCATACTTAAAGGATTTAGCTAAATAACGGTAAGCGAGAAAGTAAAACAAGGAGGCTGCTGGCCAAATCCCCATAAGCAGCATTTGCCCCTGAGCCTTAGTGGTGAGTAAGGTTGAGATAAACGGTATGCTTAAGCAGACAACATATATCCAAGCAAAACGCTTAAGTAGCTGGCGGATTTTTTTATCGGATAATGATTTCAACTTCACTCCTTGTCATCTTACATAGCTTCGATTTGCTCAACCATAAGTTGCAGCGAAAAATTGCCGCGATACTCATTCACATCGAGTTTATACACAACACGAGCATGATTAATCGTCGCATCTGGCCAAGTGTGCAAATCCACATTAAAGGCAATGGCATCGAGCATCACAGTGCCGCATTGGGTTTCGAGTACGAGCTTAAGGTGGCGCTCACCGACAAGACGTTGTTGCACTATCGTAAAGTAACCATCGAATAACGGCTCTTCGAAAGCTTGTCCCCAAGGTCCCGCATTACGCAGTAACTGAGCCATTTCAAGATTCAACTCTGCGGGAGTGAGTTCGCCATCGGACCAAAGCTCGCCCGTTAACAACTCAGGTTTAAGCTGCTCACGCACCGCATCATCATAGGCTTTGGCAAATATCGCAAAACTGCCCGCTTTGAGCGATAAACCCGCCGCCATTGCATGACCACCAAATTTAATAATCAGTCCCGGATGGCGAGTGTTCACTAACTCCAATAAGTCGCGCATATGCAAGCCTTTGATCGAACGCGCCGAGCCTTTAATTTCACCATTGCCCGCATCGGCAAAGGCAATCACGGGTCTATGGTATTTGTCTTTAATGCGCGAGGCCAAAATCCCGATCACGCCTTGATGCCAATCCTCTTGAAATAGCGCTATACCCCAAGGTAACTCGGCTTCGTTGAGCTTTAAGTGCTCAAGGCTTTTTAAGGCTTCCTGCTGCATGCCGACTTCCAGCTCACGGCGTTCTTGATTCAATCCGTCAAGCTCTGCCGCCATGCGCCGTGCATACATCATGTCTTCGCAGAGTAAGGTTTCAACCCCAAGTGCCATTTCATCCAACCGGCCTGCGGCATTCAGTCTTGGGCCCACGGCAAAACCAAAGTCAGATGCGACAATCCGCGCCGGATTTCGCTTCGCCACTTCAAGCAACGCAGTAATCCCCACACGGCAACGCCCGGCTCGCACGCGCTGCAAACCTGCTTCAACCAAAATACGATTATTGGCATCGAGTGACACCACATCGGCAACGGTGCCAAGGGCAACGATATCGAGTAATGTGCCTAAATTAGGCTCAGCAATACTATGGGTTTGATACCAGTTTCGCGTCCGTAATTCAGCCCTTAATGCCGTCATCAAATAAAAGGCCACGCCGACACCCGCTATCGATTTACTGGCAAATGGACAGCCCGGTTGGTTAGGGTTCACTATCGCATCGGCAGCGGGTAACTCATGGCCGGGTAAATGATGGTCGGTAATCACCACTTGCATACCAAAGGCTTTGGCCGCCGCAACACCGTCAATTGATGAAATACCATTATCGACAGTGATCAGCATTTCAGCCTGTTTAGACGCCGCAACCGCAACAATTTCAGGGCTTAAGCCGTAGCCGTAATCGAAGCGATTGGGGATCAAATAATCGACTTTCACCGCGCCCATCATCCGCAGCGCCAACATACACACACTGGTTGAGGTCGCGCCGTCTGCGTCAAAGTCACCCACGATCAGAATCGACTTATTCGCCTGCATTGCATCGGCGATAAGCGCCGCGGCTTCGGGCAACCCTTTCATGGTTTCAGGTCTTAATAGACCCTTAAGGACAAGCTCGCATTCGTGGGTTAGCGCACCACGGCGAGCGTAAAGCTGTTTCAATAGCGGCGAAAGATGAGCGGGTAAATGGCTATCATCAACGGTTGGGCGACGGACTATCTTATGGATCAAGGGACTCAAACTCTCATGAAATCGTGGCAATAAGATAACAAAAAGGTGAGCCTTAAGCTCACCTTTCGTGGGATAAATTTTACATTTTAGGCTGTTACTGACGTGCCTCTAAGGTGCGTAATAAGTCTTCAGGCGGTTGATAGCCAGGGATCATATTGCCATCTTCTAATACGATTGCAGGCGTACCATTGACACCAAAGGTTGTACCTAACGCATATTGCTCGGCAATTTTAGCATCACATGTTGCCGCGGCAACTTTGCTGCCCGCTTTAGCATCAGTCATAGCTTTTAATGGATCTTTAGCACACCAGATAGCTTGCATCTCATCGGCATTAGCTGACGGCACACCCGCGCGCGGGAAGGCTAAGTAACGCACTGTAATACCAAGTTTATTGTAGTCAGACATTTGGCTATGCAGTTTACGGCAATAACCACAGCTAACATCGGTAAATACAGTGACCACATGTTTTTCGTTTTTCGCTTTATAGACAAGCATATTCTCTTCAAGCGGCTTCATCATTTCTAAACGCGGACCCGCTAATGCGGCTTCGGTTAAGTTTTTCATGCCCTTATCGATATCATACACACTACCGTGGAATAGTTTTGAACCATCACGGCTAATATAGAGCACGCCGCGGTTGGTCATGGCTTGATACAAGCCCTCAATTGGTGAGTCCTGCATAGAAATGACTTCAACATCTAACATCTCACCGAGTTTTAGCTTAATCGCAGCGGTATCGGGAGACGTCGCAGTGGCAGCGCTGGCAAGTGGTGCAACTAGGAGGGCAAAAACTAAGGATAATGCTGGGGTCAACTTCATGGGACATCCTATAAATTGTGTCGCTACAACGAGATATTGGGGCCGTTCTAACTCGAGATATTCAATAGACCCTGTATAGGGGCAAAAAGTTACAGACAAGCCGCGCGGAAAGCAAATTTATGCTGTAACTAAATCCTTTTTTAGCCTCTAGGATGATGCTGTTGATGCAATTCCTGCAATCTTGCCCGTGCGACATGGGTATAAATCTGTGTCGTCGATAAGTCGCTGTGACCTAATAACAGTTGGACAACGCGCAGATCGGCACCGTGATTGAGCAAATGAGTGGCAAAAGCATGGCGTAAAGTGTGCGGTGATAATGCAGTTTCAATCCCCGCACGCAGAGCATAAAGTTTAATCCGATGCCAAAAAGTTTGCCGCGTCATCATCTGACCGCGTTTCGACGGAAATACCACATCGGATTGCTTATTACCGAGCAACTCTTGGCGAGCAAATTTCATGTAGCCCTCCACTTCGGTAATAGCCAATTCCCCCAGCGGCACAAGACGCTCTTTGCCACCCTTGCCCACAATACGTACTAAGCCTTGGCGCAAACTCATTTGCTCCATGGTCAAGCCGACAAGTTCACTCACCCTGAGGCCAGTTGCATACAAAAGCTCTAGCATTGCCTTGTCACGGCATTCGACGGCATCATCCACATTGGGCTCAGACAGTAAACGGTCAACCTGCGACTCACTCAGAGAATCCGGCAAATGACGCGTTAACTTAGGCGACTCGACTAAGGCCATAGGATCGGCTGAAATCTGCTTGATCTGCACCAAATAAGTATAAAAACGCCGTAAACTGCTGAGCAGTCGAGCGCTACTGGTACGCGCAAAATTCTGCTCAACTCTAAAGGCCAGATATGCCCTAACATCGGCCTGAGAAACCGCAAGTAACGTCACTCCTTGCTGACCTTGATAACGATCAAAATGGCGTAGATCGGTACGATAGGCCGATAGCGTGTTATCACTCAGTCCCTTGCTTGACCAAAGATCATCAAGAAAAGCATCGATAAGTGGATCTGGCATATAAGTTTTAGGCACAAATACTCCATAAAAAAACGGCGTAATCAAATGATACGCCGTTGATATTAATTTAAATATGTCTAAGCCTGCATAAGCTTAACTGAGTTAAGCATAAAGACGAGAACTAGAATGCAAAGCCTAGGCTGCAGCCGTTTGACCACGGCCACGACCGAATACTAAACACAGTGCAATCGTCGCAATGGTCGGCAATAACCAAGCCATACCTTCTTCATAGAGTGGCAGCTTAGATAACACTGGAGACATAACATTCACTATATGGATAAAGCCCTGTGCTAAGCCATTCATGGCTTGACCATCAGCGTCAGTCAAACTTTTCGCTGCCACTTTAAGGCCATCGAAGATGCCGAAAAACAGTGCCACGCTCAGTACTGCACGATGTGCAAACTGTGGATTCGCAAAATAAGCGGTCAGGAAAGTCACAACCACAAGAGCAATAGCCACAGGATAAATCGTCATTAATACGGGAATACTAATAGCAATCAACTGACTTAGGCCCACGTTCGCAATCACAGCGCATATCAAGCTTAAAAAGATCACGAGGAAACGGTAAGACAGTTTAGGCATTAGCTCATTAAAGAACTCAGAACACGCACTAACCAGTCCAACCGCAGTGGTCAAACAAGCTAAAGTCACGACTGATGACAACAAGACTGAGCCTAGCTCCCCAAACTCGCGGGTCACGTAATTTGTTAATATTTCGCCGCCATTTTTAGTGCCGATAGCGATGTCGCCGGCGGTTGCACCTAAAAAGAACAAGGACACATACACAAAAGTTAAACCAGCGGCGGCGATAAAGGCTGCACGAATGAGATACTTAGTTTGATCGCTGGGTTGGTCAATGCCCTTTTTACGCAGGATATCAATAATCAACATACCAAACATCAATGATGCTAACGTATCCATAGTGTTATAGCCTTCCAAAATACCTTTGGTCAGCGGATGCTGTTGGTAATCCCCCACAGCTTGGCCTACTTCGGATGCAGGTAAAAATAGCACTGAAACGGCTAATCCGACCAACAAAATCAATAAAATAGGCGTTAATACTTTACCTACGCTATCGAGCAACTTACCTGGGAAAAGCGCCAGCAACATAGTGACAGCGAAGAAACCTAATGTGTATAGCAGTTGCGTCAGGTTTAATTCTAAACTGCCCAGCAAAAACGTTGCCGTAGTGTCATCAATAAATGGCTTAGCACCAATCTCGTAAGCCACTAATCCCGTACGCGGCGCAGCAAAAGCGGGGCCGATAATAATGTAAATCGCGACGGCCAATGTCGTTGCTGCAAATACTGGCAGCATAGCCATAACCTTACCTTGAGCCTTAGCGACAGCAATCAGTCCAACTAAAGGTAAACCTACGGCGGTAATCAAAAAACCCAACATGGCGAGGGGCATATTTTCGCCCGCTAACATACCCGCGAATGGTGGAAAAATTAGGTTTCCCGCACCTAAAAAGAACGCAAAGGTCATAAAACCTAAGCCTAATGTATCTCCGATACTCATCTGATTGTCTTGCACTGGAAGCCCCATCTTGTCTTATTGTTTTTTTACAAACTTAAGTGATTATGTGTCGATTAGCCATAGCTAAAACAAAGCCCATCCGGAGTGCAAATCTATGTTTACACAATTCCGTGGTAAATATGTTCGATATCTGCCGAGTTTATAAACGATGGCGAACGTTTATGTAGCCTAACTGACGACTAATTCACCAACAAACTCGTTTACCTATCCGTTAATCTTAAAAGTGATTAAAAATGGGGGCGAAACTAATACCAGACTTAAAGCATCAATACAAGACAACAAGTCCGTTCAGGCAAAAAAAGCGAAATAATGCTAATTAACTGCTAATAAAAGGTTTCTAAGGCAATAAATTAAAGCGTTAATTAAGTGAAATCAGTATTACCACGTAAAATAGTAAATGATTTGGCGACACAAATTCATACAGCTAGGACAGATGCGACTGTTTAAAAACATTAGCTAAAAACGAGGGCTAGAATTAGAATATTGCGCGCCCAATATTGGGCCTAAATCACTTTAGAACGGCAAAATTAACTCCCCATGGCATTCACTTTTAAACAATTTCATATCGATGACATGAATTGCGGCATGGCCGTAGGCACAGACAGCGTCGTCCTTGGGGCATGGGCACAACTGACCACCGCGAAATCAATCTTAGATATAGGCGCAGGCAGCGGCTTACTCAGTTTAATGGCCGCTCAGCGCAGTCAAGCACATATCACCAGTGTCGAATTAGACACCAATGCCGCCCATGCTTGCCAACATAACTTCCACAATAGTCCTTGGGCCAATCGACTGACCTTAGTTAATTGCAGCATCCAAGACTTTTGCCAACAAACTGAGTATCAAGGGTATTTTGAACACATAATTTGTAATCCCCCCTATTTTGAGCAAGGCACGCAAGCGATACAATCCCAGCGCGCTATGGCCCGTCACACAGATAGCTTAAGCTTTACCGCACTACTCGATGCCATTCATGTGTGCCTAGCACCACAAGGAAAGGCAAGTCTCATATTACCAATGCAGAGTATGGCCCGTTTCGACGAAATCTTAACGCACTCTCAGCTCAATTTGATTGAAATAACCAACCTTATCAGCATTGTAGGAAAAAGCGCTAATCGAGTACTCTGCGTACTCGCCCACAAGACTCATCCACAAATGGCTCCAAAGCTCAGTGATATCACTATTCGTGAACGTTCAGGCCAATACACACAAACCATGGTGCAATTGATCCAAGATTTTTACCTTAAATACTGATATCGAGTCCAATCCTGACACATTAAGTAAAGCTAGCTAAGTTTGGCAAATTTAACGAAAGCTCCAATTTCCCACAAATTAAATGCTAATACATTGACCTAAAAGTAATTAACTTATGCCAATTACCATAAAACTTTACTGACACAGAAGATAAACACCGGAGATCTAGATAAGTTATTTAAGTTAACCGCCATAACCTTTATAATGCTTCGCTATTATCCGTCGAGACGCTGCGCATGCAATTTGAAGATTTCCAGCTTGACCCTAGCTTATTAGAGTCGCTTAATGCCATGGGGCATCATTCACCCACCACTATTCAGCAAGAAACGATTCCTTACGCCTTAGAGCAAAGAGATATTCTCGCGCGCGCCCCGACAGGAACAGGTAAAACAGCGAGCTTTTTACTGCCATCGCTACAACATTTGATCGACTTTCCCCGTCGTTTTGCTGGACAAGCAAGAGTGCTAATTCTCACGCCAACCCGTGAGTTAGCCAGCCAAATCCACCGCTATGCGAGTCACCTAGCCACGGGCCAAGGTTTAGATATTGCTATCGTTACTGGTGGCGTTCCTTATGGACCACAGGAAGAAGCCTTAGCAGGCAACGTCGATATTCTGGTCGCGACCCCAGGCCGCCTGATGGAATATTTAGACAAAGGCAATTTCAACGCCCAAGAAGTCGATATCTTAATTATCGATGAAGCCGATCGCATGTTAGACATGGGCTTCTCTTCTGTGGTGCAAGCCATTGCTATTGAGGCCCAAGGCCGCAAACAGAACATGCTGTTCTCTGCCACCTTAGAAGGCGGCGGTGTACAACGTTTTGCCCGTGAAGTGTTAAACGACCCGATTGAAATCGATGTTGAAGCCCCTCGCAGTGAAAAAGCCAAGATCCACCAATGGATCCACTTAGCCGATGATAAAGAGCATAAATTTGCGCTGTTGTGTCATCTGCTACGCCAAGAAGATGTCAAACGGACTATCGTATTTGTGAAAACCCGCGACATCGTTTCTAGCCTAGAAGGCCAGTTACTTAAAGTCGGTATTCCTTGCGCCTTTATGCGTGGCGATATGGAACAGAAGAAACGCTTCCAAGCCTTGAGTCGCTTTACTAAAGGTGAAGTCAATGTCCTGTTGGCGACCGATGTGGCTGCACGCGGTATCGATATCGACGATATCACTCATGTGATCAACTTCGATATGCCACGTTCTGCTGACACTTATATCCACCGCATTGGCCGTACTGGCCGCGCTGGCGCAAAAGGTACCGCGATTTCGCTTGCCGAAGCCCACGACATGCGTATCGTCGGTAAAATCGAGCGTTATATCGAGCAACCGTTGAAACGCCGCGTGATCGAAGAGCTGCGTCCAAAGAATAAAGAAGCGCGCACACCGGGTAAGAAAAAAGCCAAAGTGAAAGCGAAAGAAGCTGCGAAGAAAACGAGCAAGAAAGAAGCGGCAAAGAAAGCGAGTAAAATCGCCCGTAAGAAAAAGTAATACCCGCTTAAATTCACCAAACTAAAGCCGCTATATGCGGCTTTTTTATTACCAAAATATAACTTACGTGGGTGATTTTACTAAAAATATCCTGCTATGTTTAATTATATAGAATGAAATGCGGCGAATTTAGAGCAGTTAACCCCAATACGTATTCATTCTTTTTTCAATATATTCCAATTACCTAACTGAACCTTTCATCACCTTTCTGCTCTAATTTTCGCCCAAATATCGATGCATGATGAGCATATCTGTCGCGGCATCACTTTTAGAAACATTTAATTTACAAAAATAAATTTATTGGCGTGGCCGACTCTGCTACTTTAACCCCATTACGCGATTAGCATGGATTTAACCATTATATGATGAAGACCCTAGTGAGGAGACTGTCTCCTTTTCTTATTCTGCTGCTGTTTGTATTTGGCGCAGCCTTATTAATGCAAACGAAGGAGGCGCCAGAACAAAAACCTGAAGAGATGCCCATTCCTATCGTTGATGTCACGCAAGTGACTCAGCAAACAGTATCGCTAAACTTACCTTCCTACGGCGTGGTTACCCCAAAGTATAAAACACAACTCGTGACCGAAGTTCAAGGCAGAATGCTCACTATCTCCCCTCATTTTGTTGCAGGTGGCATAGTCAAGAAAGGCGACCAATTAGCGCAAATCGAGCCCTCAGATTACGAGGCTGACTTAATGCAAGCCGAAGCGACGCTGGCCCAAGCCACCGCCGCACTGAACGAAGAAATAGCCCGTGGTGAAGTCGCTAAAATCGAATTCAAAGGCTACGACAAGGGCTTGCCCCCAGAGTTAGGTCTACGTATCCCGCAACTCAAAAAAGAACAAGCTAACGTAAAATATGCACAAGCAGCACTGGCGCGCGCCCAACGTAACCTTGAGCGCACGGTTATTCGCGCGCCCTTTGATGGCATAATCAAAGTTAGAAATGTCGATTTAGGGCAATACGTTAGCTTAGGCACTAATCTAGGTGAGCTCTACGATACTCGCGTTGCCGAAATCCGCTTACCCATTTCTAATGATGATTTAGCCTATTTAGAGTCTGTCGATAATCCCGATACCCAAGTCACGCTTAGCGCCTCTTTGGCGGGCAAAGAAAATACTTGGGAAGGCAATATTATCCGCAGTGAAGGTGTTATCGATGCCGAAAATCGCATGGTGTATTTAGTCGCAGAAATCAAAGATCCCTATCTGCGCGCGAATAAAGTGCCAGGTAGCTTACCACTTAAATACGGCAGCTTCGTCAATGCAGTCATCAAAGGTCGCACTGTCGATGGCATAGTCAAATTGCCCCGCCATGTGGTTCGTAACGACCAAGTCGCCCTAGTCAACGACAAAAATATCATTGAAATGCGCCAAGTAAATGTAGTTCGTAGTGATTTAGAAAATGTGTTCATCAAAGACAGTCTAAAAACGGGCGAACGCGTCGCTACGACCCACTTCAACAGTATGGCAAATGGGCAAATGGTCAAAATCTTAGGTGAAGCGGCATTGCCCACTGAGACACCAAAAGAAAATACTCCTGAATCGAGTCTTGCGGCCGCTGGAGTCAAATAATGGACACTCAAAAAGGGATCTTAGCTTGGTTCGCCCGCAACAGTGTGGCCGCGAACTTATTAATGTGTGTTCTGCTCATCGGCGGCCTGTTCAGCAGTATTTTGATTAATAAAGAGGTTTTTCCTTCTTTCGAACTCAATTTATTAAATATTTCCGTCGCCTATCCGGGTGCGGCGCCACAGGAAATCGAAGAAGGCATCAACATCAAGATTGAAGAAGCCATCCAAGATATCAACGGCATCAAGAAAGTGACTTCTGTGGCTAGCGAAGGCGTTGGCTCGATTACCGTTGAAGTTGAAGACGGTTACGAAGTGCAGACCATTCTCGATGAAGCCAAACTGCGGTTAGATGCAATTTCAACCTTCCCAGTGAACATCGAAAAACCGAATATCTCTCAAATCAAACCTGAGAATAACGTCATTTGGGTGTCTGTTTATGGCGATATGACACTCCACGATATGAAAGAATTGGCTAAATCGGTTCGTGACGATTTAACCCAACTCCCCGCGGTAACCCGTGCGAAAGTGACTGGGGTGCGCGATTATGAAATCGGTATTGAAGTTTCTGAGAATAAGTTACGAGAGTACGGCTTGACCTTCTCACAAGTCGCATTAGCAGTGCAAAACTCCTCCTTAGACTTACCAGGTGGCTCTATTCGTGCTCAAGATGGCGATATTCTATTGCGCACCAAAGGCCAAGCCTACACGGGCGATGACTTTGCCAATATAGTCGTCACAACTCGCGCAGACGGTAGCCGCGTGATGCTGCCACAAGTCGCGACCATCAAAGATGATTTTGAAGAACGTTTGGAATATACCCGCTTTAACGGCAAACCCGCTGCGATTATTGAAGTTACCAGCATTGATGATCAAAACGCCTTAGACATTGCAGACCAAGTCAAACAGTACGTAGAGCAGCGCCGCGCCACACTGCCAGCGAACGCTCAACTCGATACTTGGGGTGATATGACCCACTATCTCCAGGGCCGCTTAGACATGATGATGTCGAACATGTTTTACGGTGCCTTGTTGGTGTTTATCATCTTAGCCATGTTCCTCGATCTGAAGTTAGCATTTTGGGTCATGATGGGGATACCCGTGTGTTTCCTCGGCACTATGTTGGTCATGCCGCTCGAACCTTTCTCCATGACGATCAACATGTTGACCCTATTCGCTTTTATCTTGGTGCTCGGAATAGTGGTGGATGATGCCATAGTCATCGGCGAGAGTGCCTACACAGAGGTCGAACGCCACGGTCACTCGGTTGAGAACGTGATCCGCGGCGCGCAAAAAGTGGCGATGCCCGCGACCTTCGGGGTCTTAACCACAATTGCGGCATTTATTCCCATGTTAATGGTTTCTGGCCCTATGGGGATTATCTGGAAATCCATCGGTATGGTGGTCATCCTCTGTTTAGCCTTCTCACTGGTAGAGTCTAAATTCATTCTGCCAGCGCATTTAGCGCACATGAAGTTTAAAAAACCTGGCGCACCAAAGGGATTCTTTGGCCACCTAAAAGCCAATTTTAACGACAGAGTGCAATACTTTATTCACCACAGTTATCGCAACTTCCTCGAGCGCTGTATCAAACACAGATACAACGTGGTCGCGGCCTTTATCGGTGTATTAATTCTGTCTATTGCCTTAGTCGCCAGTGGCAAAGTGCGCTGGGTATTTTTCCCAGACATTCCCTCAGACTTTATTCAAGTTGAACTTGAGATGGATGAAGGCAGCTCCGAAGGAAACACCTTAAAAGTAGTACAGAGCATAGAAGAAGCCCTGTACAAGATGAACGAAAAAATGGAGAAAGATAACGGTTATCAAGTGGTGAAGCACAGCTTTATCAATATGAGCTCCCGTACCTCTGCCTTTATTTTTGCCGAACTGACGAAAGGGGAAGACCGTGAAGTCGATGGCGTGACGATTGCTGCCGCGTGGCGTGAACAATTGCCTGAGCTTTTGTCGGTTAAAAAACTCAGTTTTAACGCGAGCACCAACGATGCCGGCGGCGATATTTCCTTCAGATTGACCTCGAGTGACCTCGATGAGCTGTCCGCAGCCTCTAAAGAGTTGAAGCAAAAACTCGCCAGCTATGAAGGCGTGTACGATATTGCCGACAACTTCTCCTCGGGCAGCCATGAAATTCGCCTGAAGATACGTCCAGAGGCAGAAGCCCTAGGCTTGACCCTTTCCGATTTAGCCCGCCAAGTGCGTTACGGTTTCTATGGTTATGAAGCCCAACGTATTTTACGTAATAAAGAAGAAATCAAGGTAATGGTGCGCTATCCATTAGAGCAGCGCCGCACTGTGGGTTATCTTGAAAATATGCTGATCCGCACGCCAACGGGCACTTCGGTTCCCTTCTCAACCGTGGCACAAATTGAAAAAGGTGAATCCTACGCCTCAATTACCCGTGTTGACGGTAAGCGAGCGATCACCATCACGGCAAATGCCAACAAAAACATCGTTGAACCTTCAAAAGTAGTGCAAGAAATCCAAAAAGATTACCTGCCACAATTGCAGGCCAAGTACCCTAAAATCCAAACTGCACTGGACGGTGGCAGTTTGGATGAACAGAATGCCATGGTCGGTTTGATGCAAGGCTTCTTCTTTGCGCTGTTCACCATTTATGCTTTGATGGCCGTGCCACTTAAATCCTACAGTCAGCCGTTAATCATCATGTCTGTGATCCCCTTCGGGATTATCGGCGCCCTGTTTGGTCACTTAATTCAGGGACTCGCGATGAGCGTGTTAAGTCTCTGCGGCATAGTGGCATTAGCGGGTGTGGTAGTGAACGACTCCTTGATTTTGGTGGACTTTGTGAACCGTGCGCGGGAGCAAGGGCAATCGGTCTGGCAGGCGGCGGTCGATTCAGGCTGTTATCGTTTTAGGGCGATCATCCTGACGTCACTCACCACCTTCGTCGGCTTAGTGCCTATTATTCTCGAACGTAGTTTGCAGGCGCAAATAGTGATCCCTATGGCGACATCCCTCGCTTTCGGTATCCTGTTCTCGACCCTTGTGACGCTAATTTTAGTGCCCTTGCTGTACATCATACTCGACGACGTTAAGCGCACTAGCAGCCGCTTCTTCCATTGGTGGTGGCAGCCTAAAAAAGACCATGAAGTGGACTTTACACCTGAGCATTTAGAGCCGCCAGTCCCCACTGACTATAAAAAAGACTATCTATAGGAAGTTAACTAGAAGCAGTTAATCAATGTCTTGAACCTTAAAAAGAGAGCTTAGGCTCTCTTTTTAATCCTCTGTGCGAGTCAATAACCTCTCAATCATCTATGTCATTTTGAGTCTGCTGCGAGTGGCTTGAGCTTTCAAGTTGCGATCTAGTTGACAGTTATCGCATCAGGCTTTCGCTACACTGTGTTTAAGTCGTCAGCTATCGTTAAAATGAAACCCATCATTATGTCTGAGCATCTGCACAAGCAAAATATTGATAAACCACAAATTGTCACCACAGAAACCCTAGCGAACGGTCACATAACAGATGAAGTTTGCACAAATGAAACCTGTGCGACTGAAACGCTTGTCTATGATATTCGTCGCAGTCGCTACCTTAATATTACGGGTCGCTGCACCCTGCGCTGCGCGTTTTGTCCAAAACATAATGGCAGTAAACAGATCCACGAATATCAACTGGCACTGTGTCACCAACCTAAGCCCGAAGAAATTATTCCACTGCTTGGCGATGTTAAAGACTTCGAAGAATATGTGTTTTGTGGCTATGGCGAACCGACCTTAAATCTTCCAACTTTGCTTGAGGTGGCGAAAGAAATTAAACAAAGAGGCGGGCGAGTACGCATTAATACCGATGGTTTAGGTAATTTAGTCCATAGGCGCAATATTTTGCCAGAACTGGCCAACTGCGTTGATAGTTTATCCATTTCCCTCAATGCGGATAATGAAGCCGCCTATATGGAACATTGTCGCCCCAAACTCGCCGGTTCTTATGCCGCCGTACATGCTTTCATCGCATTAGCGCCACACTATATTGAAACGGTACAAGTTTCAGCCATCGAAGGATTGGCGGGGGTTGATATCGACATCTGTCGGGAACAAGTTGAGTCCTACGGCTGCGAATTCAAGCATCGCATATTAGGCGCCTTAGGCTAAACGGCATTCTAATACAGCCAAAATCGACTGAAATACCCAAGCAGATAACACTGTCGATTACCTGAGTGGTACATGTGTGAATCGTCTTAACTTTTACTCAAGAAATCTTGCTGAGTAACTTGGCACTGTCGTAACAATTCTTTCGTGTTAACATAGCGAAATTAACAGTTCACCCACTCATAATCGGTTCATGCTGAAGAATAACCCAAGCACGTATCCCGCTGCGCCACTGCTCTCTTTAACTCAAGGGATCTATTGGTCGCATCAACGCTTACTCGCTATTGCAAGCCAGCTTTCTATGCTGGTGATTGGCATGATTATTTTAACTCACTTAATCATTACGTTAGGTGAACGACGCCTGCAAGAAGAGTGGGCAACGCAAAGATACAGTGAACTGCAAACCATAGGCTCATTGATCGCAGATAAAGTGTCTTTTCAGCAATTTCGAACCCAAATTTTCGCCAATGGGGAACTGCTAAAACAATACTTAAGCAATCCTACCGCCAAGCAACAACTTCAATTGCAGGAAAACTGGCAAGATCTAGTAAAACATATTCCTGAGTTACTCGGCATTGCACTGTACGATCCCCAAGGTAACTATAAATTCTCAACTCCCCCTAATTTCAATAAAGATGCCTTACCACCGACCTTACTTGGAGCGAGTCGGAGCATGGGTGGCAAGGAGGTCTATACCTCGCCACTGGAATTTGTTCCGATAGACGGCATGCTTGAACCTTATATGTATCAAATGGCGTGGCTCGAGAAGCCCGATCAGAGTTCTATCGGTTATCTGGTGACGTACAACTCTATGGTAAAAATGCTGGAGGCCATAAAACCAGCCTTTTCAAGCAATAAGTCCCCTATGTTAGTGCTTGATACTCAAGGATTACTCTATGCGGGCGCGAGCGATCTCGCCCCTCTAAGCAATATGCCAGAGACCTTAGGAGCAAGTTTAAGACAGAGCTATCCGGCCCTGTGGCGCGATATGTCCATGAGCAACTTTGGACAATTCCACGGTGAAGAAGCCACTTATGTTTACCTTAAAATCGAACTCACAGCCCAACCTGAGACCCACAGAGAATATTTTTTACTCTCCTATGTGCGCAACTCAGACATAGCAGCTCGTTTCTCACAATGGCAAAACATTGTCATTGTGGCATCGTTAATATTAACGGTTTTAGCCGCTTGGGTTGTACTACTCAGCCACATGTATCGCTTACAACAGCGTTCACGCCAATACAGTATTGATGTTGCTAATGGCTTATTTAATAGTGACATCGGCTTTATGATGGTCAACGAAAATGCCAGAGTCATCAGCGCCAATACTAAAGCGTCACAAGCGACCTTAGTACCATTAGATGAACTGACAGACCGAAGCCTACAGCGTACCTTATGCCTCGATGATAAAACCTACACGGAGTTAATGGAGCAGGTACATAAAACAGGTCAATGGTCTGGTGAAATCAGTCTAGACAGTATCGATGGCCCCACGCTGCGGGTTCATATCCGCCAAGCACCAAGGGCGAGCCGAGGCTCACCACATCTATTAATCACCCTTGAGGACATCAGTGAGTTAATCAGCAGCAAACAAAATGCTTTTCTCAGTGAGCTTTTATGCGATAACACAGTCGCGACAGCCCTCACAGATGCTAACGGTAAACTGATTAAAATCAATCCAGTATTCGATGCGCTAATGCAACTCAATGGCGATTTAAATCAAGATTTAGCGTCATTACTCGCGAATGATTTAGGCAATCAATGGCAGAGGATCAGCGCCCAAATTGCCATGCAAGGTCAGTGGCAAGGGCAAATTCTATGCTCACCTAAACAGCCGCATTCCAATTGTTTGCAAGCCACCTTGAAGGGCCATGTGGCCGCCGATGGTGAGATTGATTATATCGTCTGCACTTTAGAGCAAGCCGCCGAGCGTGGTCGAGGCACAGAGAAGCGTAACCTTGTGCCCCATCGCAGTACTATTCTGCTGAATTTGGCAGATTTAGAACGTTACTTTAACTCTCTGCCGCCACCAAGCCGTCTCAGCTCAAGCTTACTGTTAATGGATATCAATCCAGAGGGCATGCTAAGCCACATGAGTGATATCGACCAACTGGCAAATCGTCAGCAAGAAATAGAAGTGCAATTATTGCTTGAAATTCCAGCTAATTATCAAATTCTGCATTGGCAGCTAGGGAAGCTCATTGTGATGTTACCAGACACAGACGCCACCCATGCGCACAACTTTGCCCTCAATATGATGGAAAAGCTCAATGGTAATGGCTTAGGGGAAGGTATTAGTATTGGTATTGCGGGTTATCAAGAAGGCCAGACATTAGAGCAATATTTGAATAATGCCGAAGTCGCCCTAAAACGGGCGAAGCAAAATAACGATCAGAATATCGGTCAAGCCTTTACTCGTCATCAATCGTAGATTCGGGTGCATTAACGGAGTCAGGCAACTGACTCTGGGTAATTTCTATGATTGCCGAGCGGTTCATGGTGATTTTATAGCGAATATACTGCGGGGCTTCGCGCCCATCACGCAACACTAAAATCAGGTTGACTTGATAGCGCCGCTCAACCGATTCATAACTAATTTTGCCTTCAACTTCCTTATAAATCTTCGCTTTACCCCGTTCTAAATAACGGGCGAAAGGCACTAAGCTAAAGCTAACTTGCTCTTGAATAGTCGAATATCCCGCTTGGAATTCACTCTGATTCACCTTAGTGGCGATTTTATAGTGCAGAATTTCCGCATCGACTTTATTTTGGCTATGTCTGTGCTTTAGAATGTCACTGACTTTTTCGGGTAGATCTTGCTGACGCATAAACTCAAGCCATACCAACTGCTTAGCGATAACCGCCTGACTCGTAGTATCCCGTAAAATGCGGCTCCAGCGTGGTCTGCCCCGCTGAATAAATCGCCACATGGCATTGCGCACATCGTCCTTAAAGATTTCCCTGAAACCATAGATCACAGCCAAAGTCAGCACTAGTGCAATAGTAAAACCACTAAAGGCGCCCTGCGCTTGAATTATCAACGCAGACACCACCAACATCACTAACGCGGTCGCCAGTCCTGTCGTAAACTTTTTAAGGCCAATCCCTAAAGGCTTTAACTCTTCTTTGAGTACCACACCTTGTTGGATTAAACGGCGCAACAACAACATCTTGTTAGAGATACGGTTAGGATCTTGCTTAGTTTGCGCTGAGTTGTACTTATGCTCATCACGATAGGCACATTCATTACGGCAGAGCGTGAGTACCCGCTCTAAAATATCGTTGAAATCACTGGTACGAGTGGCATAAGCGAGCACTTTGAGTAACTGCTGCTCACAAAACCAAGACAAGTAGTTATCAGCATTTTCAAAGTAAGATTTCCATTTGGGATCACCCGGTTCGTTACGACGAAACTTTTTCAGCAACTGGGCAATTTGTTCGCGTAATTCGTCGAGGGCAAAATAAAAATGGGTTACATCTGTGATTTGATTGAGTTCTTTAACATCGTTTTCAACCGCAACCGCAAACTGATAAGCGAAGAGATTTAGGTACAACCTGAATTCTTCAACAGTACGGCGATTTAAACTGGCAAAACGCCCCTGCACCAGAGGTAAGTGCAAGCCTTCTGAATAGTATGAGCGACGTCCAACTATTGAGCTGTAGTAATACTCTTCTTCATTGAGCGTGCGCGAGCCTATGCCCATTTCCTTAGGTAAAAAGAAATAGAGATCAAGCTGACGATTATCGCCCTTTTCCATCTGATGGCTGAACTTAATCGACAGGGATTCTTCTTGCTTTACACGTATCTTAGACACAACACCCTTTTCATGAATCCCTCACTGGAGACTCACCACAGTAATCACAAATCAATGAGCACTAATCTTAACTGAAATAAACTCAAATTCACTGATTAAATTCGACTATTTACGATTCTGCATCCACAAATGGTATTGCTAGGCTGAAAAAGGACCACGGCATAATCTTTGGTGTCATCCATATCTAACACCTCGATACTGAGATTGTGCATTTCCGAGTCATTAAAATGTAAGCTGCTGATATAGGATAGATATTTCATATGTTCTGGCCAATTTTTTTGCTTTTCAATTTCAGATTCCGTTTTCGTTTTAACGGTAACTTTATAGGTCATGCTATTGGCCTCAATACTGTCGACTTTGCCTTGCATTAAAATATTGCCCGCACTCGTACCGTCAATATTAAAGTAACGATAATTGATCTGCGTATTGTCAGCGGCAATCAAAACATCCACGAGTAGGTAAAATTTACCGTCACTGCTAACACTCGAGCTGCCGCTAGGATTGGCACTAGAATGGCGGTCGAATAATTCAGAGCTGCAATTTAAAATCATCGTCTGATTGGTAGCCGACTGTTTGTATATCACACCGCAGGCCATAATCAATGCCGACAAGATAACAATATTAATCGTCCACTTTAGCCATTTAGCCACAGATGTTAACCTCCTGCAGCCAAGCAGCATCGATGAAGGTTTTCGGTCGAGTGAAATCACTGATTTTAATATTACGGATCACTGACTGACCGAGTTTTTCGCCTCGAAAAGTAATATTAAGCACTTGTTTATCATGGGACAAAGAAGCATAAACATCAGCCCAATCACTTTGACCGCAGGCGATTAATCCTGCACTTAAGCGCTCACCTAATTCGAAGAGTAAAGTGTTATTAGTATTGGAATCAGCAAATAAGTGTAATCGTACTTGCTGGCCTGAAGCCAAAGGTAATATTGAGGTCATAAGTGCTTGGGTTGGCTTGCTGTGATCCGTATGATTCAAATAAAACACCGAAAACGCTAACATAAACCCGAATAACACTAAGGCACTCCACAAAGGCACTGTGTGCAATCTGAGGTAATTAACACCTCTAAACTCAGTCCCATTAGATGGTTGGAGTAAATAACCTTGGCCTTTCACGGTTTCAATCAAGCCCTCATATTGAGGTCCAAGAAAGCTGCGAAGCATAAAAACAGCACGGGCCACAGAGGTATCAGTTAGCGGCGGATGCTTTCCATCCCCCGTCTTCAGCATGTGCTTAGAAACCAACTTACCTTGATGCTCAACAAGTAAATTAAGCACTTGTAACTCGGCTCGAGGAAGATGCCAAGATTCATCGCGAGACAACTCAATCAGTATGCCTCGTTCCCGATCAAACCTGCAGTCTCCCAATTGCATCAACATCCACTCAACTCCATAAAAACACAAAGTTAAGTCTATGCAAACTAACTAATGATTAATGTGATCTTGCTAACCCAAGTCAGCAAATAGTTAATTTTCGTGAGACGACCCCCAAGTTCAGCGCTATTAGGCAAAAACATGCGTTAACTCACAGGAATAAATGCCATTTAGCACATGGGAAATTCGGCATAAATTTACATAAATATAATAAATATCGGGACGATGAGCACCTTACAATCTGTTTAGTTAATTAAAATGCAGAATTTAAGTCGGTTAATTCTATTGTAGTGACACTATTTACCGCTCATGTAAAAGGCAAATATCCTCCGGCGTAAATCACAATATTTATCTCAAGCATGCTTAGAATTTACGCCATCAATTTATCTTTAGCATTTGATAAATAGAAGTAATCCTACATAGAGGAAATACATAATGAGCATAAATAGACGTCAAGCATTAACCCGTATTATTGGTATTAGCACCGCTGCGGCAGGTGCAACACTCATGGGAACATCGGTTCTCGCGGCAACGAATGCCGATGGTCAATATCAATTAGCGATAGGTGAGAAACTTAAATACGTTCCACTTGATGCAATGGCAACAGCAAAACTGGCCTATGAAACGGGTGGAGGTTGTATGCACCAAGTTTTTCATGCCGTTGTGACTATGCTAGCCCAATCAAATAGTGCCGATGCAGACAAGTTCAAAACAATCCCAACGGCATTAGCCGCCTATGGTTTTGCAGGGGTAACGGGTCAAGGCACGCTCTGCGGTAATCTTAATGCGATAGGCATGTTAGTGAATATTTTAGATGACATTAATGGTCACAATAACGCCGTGATAGCTAATACCTTCCGCTACTACGAAAATACAACGCTCCCTTTATCTTCACCTGAATTTGTTACTGGTATTGGCTCGACAGCAGAAAAAACGGCTCTTGTGGGCAGTTCATCAAAAGCCAAGAGCGTGTTATGTCACTCATCTATCAGTAACTGGTCAAAGGCTTCTGGCTTACCATTCGCGAAAAAAGGTGAACGCTGTTACCGCTTATCCGCGTCTATGGCTTATTACTTAGTCGATGTATTAAATCGTGCCTATCAAGGGGAGAATATCGGCGCCCTTGTTGGTAGTAAACCAACACCAGATGCACAAGATTGCCAAACTTGTCACGGTAGTACTAGCACACTAGGCTCTGCGGCAAGTGTAAAAACAGACATGGAATGCACCACTTGCCATACAGGGCATTTCAATTAAGGAGACTGTGATGAAATACCCATTACTCACATTGACCCTCGCGACATTAATGCTCGTAGGATGTGGCAGTGACAGCAATAACACTGAGCCAGAAACTCCGCAGCCACCTCCCGTCGAAAATGCAGTAAACATTGATGAAGCAACGCAGATAAATCTCAAGCTTGAGCAATTTGACTCGAGTACAGGGACAATTCAATTTTCACTGACGGATGCGCAACAAGAAGCGATCACTGCGGCAAAAACCTATGATATTTACTATTTTGGGTTCCCCGACAAAGCCAAGGAATCCTCGAATCCGAAGGCATGGAAACACTGGCATGTTACCCAAAATTATCGTTGCCAAAGTCTTGGAGAATGCAGCGGTAAATTAACCGAAGTCACAAGCGGTCAATATCAATTTGAGATAGCAGGCTTAGATTGGGCTCAGCAGGATCCAACTGGTTCAGTGGCACAAATTAAAGTCGCGATTCAGATCTACGGCGCAAAAGCCAATAACGAGCTGGATTTAATTCAAGTGCTACCGCAATAATCCTTCCAATGACATATCCAAACAAATAGAGGCATCCATCGGATGCCTCTATTTTATTCATTGATATCTAGACGTTATGCGATTGAATTTTGTTAGCTAGATGTTGTTCGCTAAATAATTCGCGATATTATCCGCTACAAAACGACTCACAAACGTCAATACAGCCCAAAAGATGAATGAGCAGTACTTTTATTTAGAACATCGCAGCATTGAGCCACATATGTACTAAAATGCTCGCGATATAACCCAGCGCAATGACAGGTGTCCAACGCAAATGGGCACCAAAGGTGTAAATCCCCCTAGCTTGTCCCATTAACGCGACCCCTGCAGCACTGCCAATTGACAATAAACTGCCCCCAACTCCTGCGGTTAACGTTACCAGTAACCATTGGCCTAAGGCCATCTCAGGGTTCATCGTCAACACAGCAAACATCACCGGAATATTATCAACAACAGAAGACAACAGACCGATAGCCACGTTGGCATAAGTCGTATCCCAATTGGAATACAAAGCCTCAGATACTAAGCTCAAGTACCCCATAAAGCCAAGGCCACCCACACATAGCACTACACCATAAAAGAACAACAGGGTATCCCATTCAGCGCGGGAGATCCTGCTAAACACATCGAAGGGCACCACACTACCAAGTTGCTGCAGACGCTGCTCGTCCTGACGCAATTCAGCCTTTGCACGTTCGCGGGCAACGGAACGATTGAAGGTTTTACGCAGATAAAAACCAAAGAATTGTAAGAAACCTAATCCCGTCATCATACCCAATACAGGCGGCATACCTAAGAAGGAATGAGCACACACTGCCGTAGCGATTGTGAGTAAAAACAACGCAACAATTCGCTTAGCACCCGGCTTAGTATAAACATGCTCTTTTTCTGGCTCTGGCACGAAATGTGGAATAAACACACTCATAATGGCAGCGGGTAATGCAAAGTTCACTAAAGCAGGAATAAACAGATGGAAGAAATCGCTAAAGTGCACTAATCCTTTTTGCCACACCATTAAGGTCGTGATATCACCAAACGGACTAAACGCACCACCCGCATTAGCCGCAACAACAATGTTGATACAGGCTAGGGTGATAAACTTGCGTTGCCCTGCCCCCACCTTCATCACCACGGCACACATCAATAGCGCAGTCGTTAAATTATCTGCCACGGGTGAGATAAAGAACGCCATAAACCCTGTCAACCAAAATACGGTTCTTAGACTAAAACCACGGCCGACAAGCCAACCACGAATGGCATCAAACAAATTTCGCTCTTCCATAGCATTGATATAAGTCATCGCCACAAGTAAGAAGAGTAGAAGCTCAGCATATTCAAGCAAGTTATGTTTGAATGCCGCTTCCGACACTTCAGACATACCATTTTGTACATACACAAAACCTATCATGCCCCAGATAATCCCTGCCGCGACCAGCACAGGTTTCGACTTGCGTAAATGTAACGACTCCTCAGCCATCACCATTATGTATGCAAGTACAAACACAAAGACAGCAACATAACCCACACTCGAGGCGGTTAAATTAAGCCGTTCTATCCTTTCTGTCATAGCCCATGCTGCAGGTGAGAATCCGCTCAATATTGCAACGCAGAATAGACTCCATAACGCCATTCCACTGCCTTTAAACAACCGCTGTAATTTCATTAAAGTTCATCTCTACGTAGGAAATTAGTCGAAAATTACCATAGCTTCGGCATAGTAAATGTTGATAAAACGCAACTTTCTATGCATTACCCTATAACCAAAGGCGTTTAAAACATTAATTTTTGTATAACTACAGCGATAACTAATAAAGAAATATTTAACTTAGTCTAAAAAGAGCCAATAAAAAAGCACCTCAAAGGTGCTTTTTAGTTTCTAATCAGCATCACAGCATTAGAAGGAATATAACAAGGTCATATTGGTTTCTGTATCTGTACTTTTCTTATTATCCAACGGCTCGCTGTTGTAACGCACAATAATGGCAAACTTCATTGCTAATGCGCCGATAATATTCGCCGTTAACGAAGTTTCAGAACGGGCATCGAGCTTATCACCGTAATCGGCAACGAAACGTTGTTGGAATTTAGAGGTGTCAGTGATTTCGGTTTCAAAGTTGATCACGCCGTGAGCGACGACGCTGTCATTGGTGTCATGGCCTTCGATAAGTGCTTGCTCTGTGTCAAGACGCTGATAGATATAACCTGGACCGACTTCGACATCTAAAAAGGTCTTACTAGTATCATAGAATCTATAACCATAACCCGCTGCGCCAGATAGCGTGTAATCATAACCTGTGAACGGATCAACTTCATAATTACCGTTAGCAAACAAGTAGCTACGATCTGTCATCTTGTAGTTACCTTGTGCGCCCGCTAAATAGCGTTTCGCGGTAACAGAACCTGTATCCTCTTTATATAAACCTTCGAGTAAGTACTGATTCTCCCAATCGCCAAGCTCATGCTTAAGATTTAAACGTCCTTTGAATGATGAGGTTTCAGTGTTACCTGTGGTTAAGGTTGCACCAAGCTCAGCTTCACCTGCGAATGTCTCATCGCCTTTTACAAAATCGGCCCCAGCTGTCGCCATAAAAGGTGCCGTCATTAATAGTGCTGCGGTCAGTACTTTCTTCATGTTTATCCGTTCCTGTTCCGTTAAATCCAATCCCTATAAATATCTGTTCGTCCCAGCGATGCTGAATAAGCACATATTAATAAGGGTTAGTATTTTCCCCTGAAAATCTGCGCGATATTAACATTTACGATTAAAAAATGAAAATTGCAGCTATTTAAAGTATAAAAAAACCCGCCTTAGCGGGTTTTTATCTCAGTGATAATGCTTACATATTGATCTTAGGATCTAACGCGCCAGACTGATACGCTTTATACATTGCTTGTAAAGACAATGGCTTAATCTTAGATGCTTGACCTGCACAGCCGAAAGCTTCATAGCGAACCGTACAGATATCGGCCATGGCTTCCATTGATGCTTTCAAGAATTTACGTGGATCAAATTCACTTGGGTGTTCAGCTAGGAATTTACGAACAGCACCCGTTGATGCTAAACGTAAGTCGGTATCAATGTTGACTTTACGTACACCGTGTTTGATACCTTCTACGATTTCTTCTAATGGCACACCGTAGGTTTCTGGGATCTGACCACCATATTGGTTGATGATCTTTAGCCACTCTTGTGGCACAGAAGATGACCCGTGCATCACTAAGTGAGTATTAGGAATACGCGCATGAATTTCTTTGATGCGGTCGATACGCAGTACATCGCCCGTCGGTTTACGACTGAACTTATATGCACCATGGCTAGTACCGATAGCAATCGCGAGTGCATCAACATGGGTATCGGCAACGAAACGCGCCGCTTCTTCAGGGCTAGTCAGCATTTGATCATGACTTAAAATACCTGATGCACCAACACCATCTTCTTCGCCAGCTTGGCCAGTTTCTAAGCTGCCTAAACAGCCGATTTCACCTTCAACTGACACACCACACGCATGGGCAAATGCCACTGTACGACGGGTAACATCAACGTTGTACTCGTACGATGCAGGCGTTTTGCCGTCAGCCATCAAAGAACCGTCCATCATGACTGATGACATGCCTAATTGAATAGAACGCTGACAAATATCAGGATCGGTACCGTGGTCTTGGTGAATACACACAGGAATATCTGGGTACTGTTCAAGAGCCGCTGCCATCAAATATTTTAAGAACTGTGGGCGAGCGTATTTACGCGCGCCAGCAGAAGCTTGCACTATCACAGGGCTGTCTGTTGCTTCAGCGGCCTGCATGATGGCACGCATCTGCTCTAAGTTGTTAACGTTAAACGCAGGCACACCGTATCCATGTTCTGCTGCGTGATCAAGTAGTTGTCGTAGGGAAATTAACGCCATTTTTTAACTCCAATAATAGGGTGATATCTATCACCGAGGTCGCTATCGTTTGGATGGATTTTTATACCCGCATTCAACTCTGTACCTTAAATAAACAACTTAAATTAAGTACCTTAGATGAATACGGGCGGTTTTTTATAATTTTTACTTTTTATCAAAGCTTTGATGTTATCAGAGCTTATCGCGGCGTCTTATGCGCCGCGTTTTTTAAAACTTAATATTAAGCGCCGCGCTTTTCTAACATAGCCACAGCCGGTAATTCTTTACCTTCGAGGAACTCGAGGAAAGCACCGCCGCCAGTCGAAATGTAAGACACTTTATCGGCAATGCCGTACTTATCAACCGCAGCCAAAGTGTCACCACCGCCTGCGATAGAGAACGCTTTTGAATCAGCAATCGCTTGGGCGATACGCTTAGTACCTTCACCGAATTGGTCGAATTCGAACACGCCCACAGGGCCGTTCCATACGATAGTGCCTGCAGATTCGATGATTTTAGCCAGTGCTTCAGCGCTATCTGGACCAATATCGAAAATCATTTCGCCATCAGCGACTTCGCTAACCGATTTTAAAGTTGCCACAGCAGTTGGGCTAAACTCGCCCGCAACGACCACATCGGTCGGCACAGGAATATCGGCGCCACGGCTCTTAGCATTAGCCACTAAACGCTTAGCTTCGTCGATCAAATCCGCTTCATACAGCGATTTACCGACATTGTAGCCCGCCGCCGCAATGAAAGTATTGGCAATACCGCCGCCAACCACTAACTGATCGACTATGCCTGAAAGACTTTCTAGCACGGTCAGCTTAGTCGACACTTTAGAGCCACCGACAATCGCCACCATAGGACGCGCAGGATTATCTAATGCCTTGCCTAAGGCATCTAATTCTTGTGCCAGTAATGGACCGGCACAGGCGATTGGGGCAAACATGCCCACGCCATGGGTCGATGCTTGGGCACGATGTGCAGTACCGAAGGCGTCCATCACATAGACATCACACAGCGCTGCCATTTTTTTCGATAAGGCTTCGTTGTTCTTACCTTCACCCACGTTGAAACGCACGTTTTCGAACACAACCACTTCACCCACGGCAACGTCAACGCCATCTAAATAATCCGTCGCTAAACGCACAGGACAAGACAGGGCTTTTGCCAAATAATCGACCACAGGTTGCATAGAATATTCAGCATTGTATTCGCCTTCGGTCGGACGACCTAAATGCGACATCACCATCACAGCCGCACCTTTTTCAAGGGCCAACTCGATAGTCGGTAGAGAGGCGCGCAGACGTGCGTCACTGGTGACGACGCCGTTGCTGACAGGGACATTGAGATCTTCGCGGATAAGCACGCGCTTACCTTGTAGATCCAGATCTGACATATTGATAATTGCCATGGTAACGCTTCCTTTTATAATCAAAAAACAAACTGTTTCACACATAGCCGGTATGAATTGACTGCCGCTCGGCGTTCGACATCCCGTCGAATTGACATAAATTCAGTGACCCACAAGTGAATAATCTACTTTTATCAGCCTCGCTTGGCCGCAATCATCGCCAAACTCGTATCTAACATACGATTGGCAAAACCCCACTCGTTATCGCACCACAGGAGTAACTTCACCAACTGACCGGCGCTCACACGGGTCTGGGTACCATCGACAATACTGGAGCGCGGATCATGGTTGAAATCACATGAGACTAAGGGCTCATCAGTATAGCCTAAGATGCCGTTAAATCGCCCATTGGCGGCTGATTCCAGCACCTGATTGACTGTGGCAATATCGACGGTTTTTTCTAAGGTCACGGACAAATCGATGGCGGTCACGTTGATGGTGGGCACGCGCACCGAAATCGCTTCAAACTTATTTTTCATGTGTGGCAAGATCCGCTCAATACCGCGGGCAAGTTTAGTGTCGACAGGGATAATCGATTGACCAGCAGCGCGGGTACGACGCAAATCATCATGATAAGCATCAATCACTTGCTGATCATTCATCGCCGAATGGATAGTGGTAATGGCACCGCTTTTAACGCCGAAGTGGCGATCGAGCACATCGATCACAGGCACGATACAGTTTGTGGTGCAAGAAGCGTTGGACACCACAGTGTGTTCGGCGCGGAGTAAATCGTGGTTTACACCATAGACGATAGTGCCATCGACATCGGCTGAGGATGGATGACTTATCAGCACTTGTTTAGCGCCGGCGTGAATATGGGCTTCGCAGCTTTGACGATCGACTAATACGCCTGTGGCTTCATAGACAATATCTATGTCCATCTCGTGCCAAGGGAGTTTTGCCGGATCGGGCTCGTGGAGAATTTTTATCGCATCGTCGCCAATCAGCATATGATCATCGACGAGCTTCACTTTATGCGCAAACCGACCGTGGGTGGTGTCGTACTGGGTCAGATGAATAATGGCTTCAGGTTTAGCTAATTCATTAATCGCGACAATCTGCATTTGCTGCCGTTTTCCAGACTCATATAAAGCTCGGAGAATAGAGCGGCCGATACGGCCATAACCATTGATAGCGACTCGGATCATTGAGGTCTCAATTTCCTCTTAATACAAAAACGGCCTGCAAACGATTGCAGGCCGCATTATACAGATTAACACTTAAAAAGTTTAACCTTTTGTATTGAATCTAATCCCTTGAGCGATTAGCCCAATGATTTTGCAGCATTCAGCACATTTTCAACGGTGAAACCGAAGTGATTCAATAGCACGTTACCCGGCGCAGACTCACCAAATGTGGTCATGCCCACAACAGTGCCTTCAAACCCGACGTACTTGTACCAGAAATCGGTATGCGCCGCTTCAATAGCCACACGTTTAGTCACAGCACGTGGTAATACAGATTCTTTATAAGCAGCATCTTGCTTATCGAACTCAGTTGTCGATGGCATAGAGACTACGCGAACGTGTTTACCTTGCTCAGTCAGTGCAGCGGCTGCATCCATTGCCAATTGTACTTCGCTACCAGTTGCGATCAGGATCAGTTCTGGTGTACCCGCACAGTCTTGCAGTACATAAGCACCTTTAGCCACATTAGCTAATTGCTCAGCGGTACGCGCTTGAGCTTTCAGGTTTTGACGGCTGAAGATCAGTGACGTAGGTGCATTACGGCGCTCAATCGCAGCTTTCCAAGAAACTGCCGTTTCTGCAGCATCACATGGACGCCATACGGCCATATTTGGCGTCATACGCAGGTTAGCTAATTGCTCAACTGGCTGATGCGTTGGGCCATCTTCACCTTGACCGATAGAGTCATGGGTATAAACGAAGATGTTTTGAATGCCCATCAGCGCCGACATACGAACTGCGTTACGAGCATATTCCATGAACATCATGAACGTTGCGCCGTAGTTGATGAAACCACCATGCAGCGAAGCACCGTTCATAATGCCGCTCATGCCGAATTCACGCACGCCGTAGTAAATGTAGTTACCAGCTGGATCGTCTTGAATACCTTTAGAACCTGACCACAGTGTCAAGTTAGAACCCGCTAAGTCAGCAGAGCCGCCTAACAGTTCAGGCAACATAGCGCCAAATGCACCGATAGCATTTTGTGAGGCTTTACGGCTCGCAATACCTTCGGCTTTGTCCTGTGATGCTTGCACGAATGCCTGCGCTTTTTCTTCGAAATCAGCAGGTAATTCACCTTTCAGTACACGGCGCTCGTATTCAGCAGCCAGTTCTGGGTGAGCAGCGCGATAAGCTGCAAACTTCTCGTTCCACGCTGCTTCACGGGCAGCACCGGCTTCTTTGGCATCCCAACCCGCATAAACGTCAGCAGGGATTTCGAATGGCGCATGTGGCCAGCCAAGGAATTCACGGGCTGCTGCGATTTCCGCATCGCCTAATGGCGCGCCGTGGCAATCGTGGCTGCCTGATTTGTTGGGTGAACCAAAACCGATAATGGTTTTGCAGCAAATCATTGTTGGTTTATCGGTAACGGCTTTAGCCGCTTCGATAGCAGCACGGATTGCCGCGCTATCGTGACCGTCGACACCGGCAATCACATGCCAGCCGTAAGCTTCAAAACGTTTTGGCGTATCATCGGTGAACCAGCCTTCAACATGGCCATCGATAGAAATACCGTTATCATCCCAAAATGCGACCAGTTTACCTAAGCCTAAAGTACCGGCTAATGAACAGGCTTCGTGGGAAATACCTTCCATCAAACAGCCATCGCCGAGGAAACAGTAAGTGTAGTGATCAACGATATCGTGACCATCACGGTTAAACTGTGCCGCTAAGGTTTTCTCAGCAATCGCCATACCGACAGCGTTGCTTATGCCCGCACCGAGTGGACCCGTTGTGGTTTCAACACCTGGGGTGTAACCGTATTCTGGGTGACCCGGGGTTTTAGAATGCAATTGACGGAACTGTTTTAGCTCTTCAATTGGTAATTCATAACCAGTCAGGTGAAGTAAAGAGTAAATCAGCATTGAACCGTGACCGTTAGAGAGGATAAAACGATCTCTATCTACCCATTTCGGATTGTTCGGGTTGTGCTTAAGGAAATCATTCCACAGCACTTCAGCAATATCTGCCATACCCATTGGGGCGCCGGGATGGCCTGAATTTGCTTTTTGAACTGCATCCATACTTAACGCACGGATTGCGTTTGCGAGTACTTTACGGGAAGACATGCTCTCTCCTGCTTGTTTGTGGGGTCTAGCGGGCAATTTGGATGCATATTTTCCCCTACATGCCAGTGTGACGCAAACTAAAATTACCATTCACTCAGCAAAAGATGGGCGAATATGTACCCAAACAACCTGAAGATGCAGGATTTAGGTCGCTTGAGTATACAAGTCGCAGAAACAAGCCAGTCACTCTACTGGCGTTTACTTAAGAGGGCATAGCAAGGATCACTTGTAATAGAGAAATAAATTTCTCAAAAACATAGTAAACTTAATGCTATGAAATATAAGTAAAATAACCTATTTATGACTGAGCGTAGTCGTTTTCAGGTCACAATCTGAGAGGATTTTTTATTATCGGGGGTGATCGGCAATCGGATTTAAACTAAAATAGCCGTCTAGATGTAGATGCTTCTACACGTTTGAATGCTAACGACGAGATTTTCCTACTATGGCAAAGCACTTGTTTACTTCTGAGTCGGTCTCAGAAGGTCATCCCGATAAGATTGCAGATCAGATTTCTGATGCTGTGCTAGATGCAATTCTGGCTCAAGATCCAAAAGCACGCGTAGCGTGTGAAACTTATGTCAAAACCGGCATGGTATTAGTGGGTGGTGAAGTCACTACCTCTGCCTGGGTTGATATTGAAGAAATCACCCGTAAAACGGTGCGTGAAATTGGTTATACCCATTCAGATATGGGGTTTGATGCAGACTCGTGCGCAGTATTAAACGCCATTGGTAAGCAATCACCCGACATTAATCAAGGTGTAGACCGCGCAGACCCTGCAGAGCAAGGTGCTGGCGATCAAGGGTTAATGTTTGGCTATGCCAACAACGAAACCGACATTCTGATGCCTGCACCTATCACCTATGCTCACGCATTAGTGAAACGTCAGTCTGAAGTGCGTAAAAATGGCACGCTACCTTGGTTACGCCCAGATGCGAAAAGCCAAGTCACTTTTGCCTATGATGATGGCAAAATTATCGGTATCGATGCAGTTGTGTTATCGACTCAGCACAGAGATGACGTTTCACAAGCCGACTTAATTGAAGGCGTGATGGAAACCATTATCAAGCCAGTATTACCGGCTCAATGGTTAAACAAAGATACTAAGTTCTTTATCAACCCAACTGGCCGTTTTGTTATCGGTGGTCCAGTAGGCGATTGCGGCTTAACGGGTCGTAAGATCATCGTTGACACCTACGGCGGCATGGCCCGTCATGGTGGTGGCGCATTCTCTGGTAAAGATCCATCAAAAGTGGACCGTAGCGCAGCATACGCTGCCCGTTATGTGGCAAAAAACATAGTTGCAGCAGGTCTTGCTGATCGCTGTGAAATCCAAGTGTCTTACGCTATTGGTGTGGCAGAGCCGACCTCTATCAGCATCGAGACCTTCGGTACTGGTAAGGTGTCTGAAGAAGTGCTGATCAAGTTAGTCCGTCAACACTTTGAACTGCGCCCATACGGTTTAACGGCCATGCTAGATTTAGCACGTCCAATTTATCAAGCGACCGCCGCTTATGGCCACTTTGGTCGCAGCGAATTCCCATGGGAAGCGACTGATAAAGCCGAAATATTACGTGCTGACGCGGGTCTATAGTCTTAATTCATTTCAATTTTTACACTTAAGACCCATAAAAAAACCGCTACCCAGCGGTTTTTTTATGTCTGACATTTAGTTAGATTAATAGTGCTAAGACAAATATGGCAAGATAAAAAGCAGCATATACACAGACCATTAGAGTGCACAGACCCCATGACCGATAACGCCATCTTATTACAGCAACTTCAATCTTGTGCATGGGCAGCCAACGTAGGTCTGCCAGAGGAAACAGCAAAGACATACGGCACATTAGAGGAGATCGCCGCTTTTCTTGAATCCGATCCTGAAGCCTTTTTTGAAACACCTTACGAAATCCACTATGAAAGCCTGTGTGTAACAGATCATGACTTGGCAAATTCGTTAAAAACAAAGGCAGTAGTAAATGATGTGCATGCTTGGATTTCTGACAGCGAAGTCGATGAAATTGCTAAGTCAGCTTACCTCTCCACTTGGAAAATTATTCCCGTTGCAGAAATATGCGCGCAGACATCCGATGACGCTAATACGCTCGCAACACTGCTCCTAGCTGACGTTAAACTTTCAGCCTTTACGAGTGAACGCCTATCTTGGTATCTCTGTGGAAGAATCCCCTTTGGTTATATTGGTACTTACCCAAACGGGCAATGGCTCATTCTGTAGGCTTATACGCTAGCACCTTTAATTTTTCTGACTTCATCTAGGGTCTATTGAGCTTTCGAGAATGATTTTTAGAGAGCATGCCAAGATTGATACTAACCAATGCACGCAGGGAAACGCTATTTCATTTAATGAACAGCACAGGCCGTGTTTATGATAAACCTGAACATAGATAAACATTCGAAGGCATTCTTTACCGCCTTCTAGCAGGCCCCCCTTAGCAAGATTGACCCAAAGAGTTGGGCCATTGGAGTACGGTTTTTAGAGGGTTTCATTTATGGTCTAAAAAGACATTCAGGCCTATTTACTCAAAGCTTTAGTGAAAATGGCCGACACGGAATGGGTCTTTATTGATGGCTCGATAGTGCGGACTCACCAGCACAGTGCAGGTGCACTGAGTAATGAGTAATGAGAGTTACCCTATTGTTTAATTGATAGTGGATACCTTTATCAAACGGGTAACTCTCAGTTTTATCTATCGCCCATGAATATCAAATAATGGCTAATGCACAGGGTATTCGTTTAGAAACGTACATTCATACCAACCCAGAAGTTACGGGCCTTATCTTTGTTATTAAAATCATCAACGTAAGATGCTGTGTATCCGTTTTGGCCATTATCGTCAGAGACACAAGTGGTGCTAGTGTCACTACATTCGGTGAAGACAATATCGTATGAAGTAAAATCTTTATCAAATAAGTTATTTACTCGCATGTTGAAGGTGACAAACTCACTCGCCTGATAAGAACCACCAAGATGGAACACGTCATAACCTTTATAGTAAAGTGCAGCATCATTAATGATATCCCAAGAGCGATAACGTTTAGCACGGTATTCTGAGGTCAAGAATACGTTAAATGAGTCGGTCAACTCCCATTTTAATGTCGCGTTTGCCATATGCTTGGCACTGTTCCCGAGTGGACGGCCTTGCTCTGCACCGCTTTTCTGCTCGCTATCTGTGTAGGTATAATTAGCATTTAACGTTAAGGCATCTAGAATTTCCCAACGTCCCGCGAGCTCAGCACCTTGAATAGTAACTTTATCTATGTTGACTGTTTTGCTACTGACTGCATAACCTAAATCAGCATATTCACCCGCATCGGAACATTCTATGCTCGTACCTTTACCACAGGGTTGTGAAGCAATCTTATCGTCAAAGTCATTTTTAAAGATAGTGACGTTAAAATTATGGCCATCTGGATGGGACCAATACAGGGCGACTTCGCTGGACACACTGGTTTCAGCTTCGAGATCTGGGTTACCAAATTGCGGTGAGGTTCCTTGGCCACCAAAGCCAACGACACCATCATACAATTGTGTGGTTTTAGGTGTTTTAAAACCTGTGCTCACCCCACCCTTTACAGTCCACTCATTATTAATGGTGTAAACGCCGTATAGACGTGGGCTGAGTTGGTTGCCAAATATTTCATGATCATCATGACGTAAACCCGCAGTAACAGATAAATCAGAAGTCATGCTCCATGTATCTTCAGCAAAAACAGACCACATATTGTGTTCTTGTACTGCGCCCGGCGTACCTTCTTCCATACCAAATACACCGTCTTTCAACTCACCACGAATCACCTGCGCCCCCGTCACTGCGACATGATTTCCTGCAGCTTCAAATGGAATATCGAGTTTCATATCAAGCGTATATTGATTACTTGCCATTTCGCGTTTAGGTCTAGGCAGGAAAGTGGATTCAGCAATCGCTTTACGTTCGGCTTCAGTCATGCCGATGTAATCCCCTTTACCATCAATCATCTGCAGTAGTAATACTCGCTCAGCAGTGGTAAATGGCAGTGTGCGGCCATTATTTTGTGTGTCGACATAGGATAGTGACACAAAGCTTGTACCAAAATCCCAAGCACCTTCATGGGTTAACGCCCAAGCATCACGGGTAAATTTTTGAGTCTCGCTGTAACCCGCTCGCGGATTTGAGCGTCTTGCCCATTCACCACCGCTGGCTAGACAAGCAGCCTCACGGGAACCTACGCCGCCTTTACAGAAGTTACTGGCAATCCAGAGACTATCGATATTATCAACTGTACCAAGCGGATACTCGCGTTCACCGTTATCATTGATCAGTGGCGTATTATCATAATCTTGAGATGAGGAATCTAAATCAAACCAAATTTTGTGATGTTCATTTAGCGTCCAACTTAAACTCCCACCTAACATATGATTTTCGTTATCGACGGTTTTACCGCCACCACCAAAACCGAGTGAACGAGTGCGTACTTCTCCATTAGGATAATCTACTGGTGCGTACTCTGGTGTAGACCCCATTCGATCATAAATACTGCCATGAATCGATAACCCAAGAACGCCTTTAATGAGGGGACCCATCACGCTGAAATCGGTAGTGATATCTTCGCCATAGGCATCATTGGTTTGATGAGTTCGGCTGTGAGTGATAGAGCCAGACCATTCGTCGCCCACTTTTTTAGTGATGATGTTCACCACACCACCGAGAGCATCTGCACCGTATAACGTTGATGCTGGCCCGCGAATAACTTCAATTCGATCAATAGCATCAAGTGGTGGTACATGACCAAATTGATTGCCTCCAAAACTGTTTGGATAAATATCACCATGGTTATTCTGACGCTTACCATCGACAAGGATTAAGGTATAGTCAGATCCCATACCGCGTAGACTGATGGTACCTTGCCCTGTTTTATCACGGGTTTCACCAATATCAACCCCTTCCAAATCACGCACTGCATCTAGGAGAGTGGTATAAGGTTTTATCATCAAATCTTCTTGGGTGATAACAGAAATACTGGCTGGTGCATCAACCAATTTCTGTTCATATCCAGAGGCAGTAACAACCATAACTTCCATTTTTCTGTCGGGAGCCTCTTCGGCTTGGACAAAATTACCCGTAAATACAGCGGTAATGGCAACTGCCAAGCAAGTTTGACGAAATAACATAAACCTCTCCTGTTTAGTAAACTTAGTTTACAAATGTAACTTATAAATGATTTCGCGAATGATAATGATTAACATTAGTGAGATCAATCAAAAGTTGAATACAACAGAAATAACATTTACGTTTATAAAGTAATCACATTCCAGAAAGAGTTTTTGACATGAACTTTGAAGTTATTAGTGAAGAAAATATCGCGATTGTGGATGCGCTGGTAGACGGCGTTTGGCAATTTAATGCTGGGCAATCAGTGCCTTTGACTGTCATAGCACGTGATGAAAATGGCAAGTTGATTGGTGGTGTGGGTGGCCGGACTATCTATAAAAACTTCTTAATCAATGTTGTCTGGGTTGATGACCAAACCAGAGGCTCTGGGCTTGGGCATAAACTGATGGCACTTGCCGAAGCTGAGGCGAAACAGCGGGGTTGCTTGGTAGCTCAAGTGGATACCTTATCGATTCAAGCACCTGTGTTTTATGAAAAACAAGGGGTTGAGATCATAGGCACAGTCACCACTACCCCTCAGCGCATCTTTCTGATGAAGAAGTATTGATCAAAAAAGCGATTGAGAAACTGGCTGAATAAGCGCCCTTAGCAATGGTCGAAATGGGCGTTTTGCATGCAAAGTAGACCAATTTGCTCTTGGGATAAAATGGCGCACTCCAGCGCCTTTTTTGTATTCGCGCGGCTGACTTGCTCATCCGTCAGTTGCGTTAACGTCGCTGAATAGGCATTGGTTCGGCCACAATCGAGCCAAATGTTCCCCACTTGTACCCAATAATGCTGCAATGCACCTAAGTCAGATAAAAACTCGACTTCAAATCCCCTCGCCTCACATTCATGGTGAGTGCACTCAGATAGGACCAATCTCAAGTTGTCCCAAGCCGATAAATTGACTTCGGCATAGACCGTTAATAGTGACTCAACAAATTGTACATGCATGTATTTATCTCCGTTATTTAACCTGAACTCGGGTTATTTACACAGTAGAGATTGAATCCTTAATTTCTATCATCGAACAACTAAGCTTGGGTCTTTGCCGCCATTAAATAGTAATCCCGCGCCGACACAGTGAAAAAATCCACCACCTGCATGTGCGCTTTACCCGAGTGAGCGGCAAAGGAACGTTCATTATCTTCAGCAATAAAGGTCAACATATAGCTAAAATGCGGAGCAACTTGGCGACGAATTTCATGGACTAATGCCTCGAAAATCCCTTGCCCACGGTAGGCTTGCTGCACCCATATCGGCCCGTATTGGCAAGAATTGACCTTAGTTAATTTAGGTCCATCCCAATCGAGTTGCCCTAAACGATTCAACAAAGTGCGGTAAATGGGCCAATGTTCGAAAAATCCCCAACGGCCTGCAATCACATAACCGACGATCTGCTGTTCTACCAGTGCCACTACGACCCAATGATGCTGCACTAATTCGCTCAGTTCACCGTGGGAAAAAGCTTGCCCTTGTAACCCCATACTGGCGGAAGCTAATTCATCATTAAGATGTTTTTTCTCTAGCATCGCTAATAAATCAACATCTTGGGGTAAGGCTAGTCTAATTTTCACAGTATTCTCACAGCATTATTTCTGCTTTTGGCCCAATTTCAGCCCGCCAGTATACTCGGTTGGGTTAATAGGCACAGCAAGAACAAGGCAATATTTAGGGCTTTGATTTGCTAAATATCCTTTTATTTCCCAAACTTAATGGATATTTAGCCATAGTTAGGCGTTTGTATGTTGCCAGAAACCATTAATCCCAACTTGAGTTTACTTGATAGCGACAATCAACAAGTGAATCTCACTCGCTGGATGCACCAATGTGAGCTCATCAAAAGCTATTACAACGCTAACACGGTTTTTATATTCCAAAAGACCAGCGCAGGATTTGAGATCATTGTCAGCGCAATCACTGAAACACCACAATTTACCGCGGGCACTTTGTACTCCGCAGAACTCGAACTTTTTACACAGATACAAAACAGCCAACCTGATGTTTTATATCAAAACCTCGGCAGCTTTATGTTAGAGGATTTACCAAGGGATTTTGATGGTATTCAGTATATTCTCTCACGTCCTATCGCTTGGCCGGATGGTAGCCAATTTGGTGCCCTGTGTGTACTCAACCCGCATATAACAGAGCCACTAGTCAATGCCGCTATGCTCGAACCGTTTCAGATTTTACTGCAACAGGAATTATCCCTTCTGTGTCAGAACCATAGAATTGAATCCCTTTCGATGCGCGATCAAGAAACGGGCATGCTCAACCATTACGGCTTCTTGATGATGGCGCCAAGACAGCTCAATTTAGGCCGCCGCTTTGGCGCCCATGCAGGTATCATCTTCTTTGAATTACTGAGCACGGATAACACTCCAATACCACTCGAAAATAATCACCACAGACTGTTAGGCAAGTTAATCCAAGATACGATAAGAACCGCTGACGTTGCCGCCCATTACAACAGCACTCAATTTGTGGTACTGGCCTTTGTGGATGGTGAACGGGATGTTCTACATATTATGAAGCGAGTAGAAAAGCAGCTAGAACAACAAAACCATCAGCTAAAACTCGATGTGAGCTACAGTTTTTTTACCCCAGAATCCAGCGCCAAACTTGCACCTATGATGGAACTCGCACGGGGTAAACTCGATTCAATGCGCCCACCTGTATCCCAAGCCGCAGACACGCCAGTAGAACCCGCCATTGACTCAAGCTTGTACGATAATCCCGCCGCAGATTCGGCAAAGCTTTGATTTAATGAAATTTAGACTTAATTAGGCAGTACAAAATTACTTGGGATGCTCATCTTGGCGCTTCGCCCATTGGATAAACAGCACCACAGGATAGGGCGACATTAAGACTAATCCTAAACCAATCAGACTTGAGATCAATAACATGCCGCTTATCTCTAGACTCCATTGCGTCAACATATAAAACCCAAGTCCACAAACTAGCATCAATACACCTAACCAATGTAAAAACTTCAACAAATTCAGAGTACTTTTAAATGAGCCTGTCATATAAACCCCTTTAGATCTTACGAAAAACTTGTCACACTATGGCCATAATCATGGAAAAAAGGAACCGCAACGATGTTAAAACAAACATTCATCTTAGGTGCATTACTCTTAGGCATCACAGCCTGCCAAAGTGCCGATATCACCCCAAATGATACCATTCCATTAGAAGGCCGCTGGCACATTGAAATGGTCCAAGGCCAACCGACTATCGATTACAGCCCAGCGCAAATCACCTTTGAGGCCGAAGGTAAATTACACGGCAACAACAGCTGCAATAACTTTTTCGGTCAATATACTCAGCAAGGCGAAGAGCTTAAGCTATCTCCTGCCGGTAGCACAATGAAAGCCTGCGTGGATGCCCTAATGCAGCAAGAGCACAAAGTGATGCAAGCTATGCCATTAGTTACCAAAGCAAAATTAGTACAAGGTCGACTTACCTTACTTAACAGCGACGACAAGCCAGTGTTAGTGTTAAGCCAAATGAAGTAACCATAAAACTTGTCAGCATAAAAAAACCGCCAATGGCGGTTTTTTAGTTAACCTGAGATCGGTTTAACAAGCCATAACTGTAATAGCATTAAACTCTGCGTTAGTGAGGTTCAGTTGTGGCTTATTGTCTTTCAATTGATAGGCGATGAGTCCGGCAATCATATTTAGCATAAAACCATGCACGCTGCGGTGTCTAGAGTGTTCTATTTGAGAGATATTTTTTAACTGGTCGTTGATGGTTTCTATGATGAAACGTCTCGACAGCATCGCTCTATCCCACAACAACATTGCCTT
>NZ_JAKKSJ010000032.1:0-59476 GCF_025653365.1 Shewanella sp. SW32
GAAAACCAGTTGCACTGGGTGCTGGATGTGAGTTTAGGTGAGGATGCGTGCCAGATATACCGTGGTAATGCAGCGACTAATCTTGCCACGATGCGACACTTTGGTTTGAATATGTTACGCGCTGAGAAGCGAAAAATGAGTATCAGAAGAAAGCAGCGTCAGGCATTGATGAATGAGGCTTATTTGGATGCGGTGCTTGAAGCCGGCATGAGTGTGGTTATTAAATGACCACTCGTAATCTCACCCTGAACTGTGGTGCGCGCGTAGCATCGGGCAACGTGAATAAAATAATATGCTGAGCTCCGCCTTCATCAACTAAACGTTTTAACCCATCACTTAAATTCTGACTCACATCTTTAACCTCACGATCATAATTCATAAAATCATTAAGGCCAATTTCAAGTGTAAATAACGTATTTGCAGGCTGGTAATTTTCAGCCTTTTTTAAATAATGAAAATAGGATTGTATTTGATGACCTAAACCTGGAATAATCTTATATTCATCAATACCTGCAGCCCCGCCAACAGACCAATTATACAGAGGAATATTCTGTGATTTAGCCAAATATTCCGGCCATACAAATCCATTAGAAAAATGACCTAAAAACCAAGAGTTAGGATTTGGAAATCGCCACTCAGAACCATTAAATAGATTTCCCGTATCAGACAAACTATCACCAAATGCGATAATTTTGTTAATTTTATTCCCTTGTTCCGCCTTATCTTGCGTCCAGATAGTCTGATTAAATGACAATTTTTCATTAGCAGCAAAGAAGGTAATGTCTGCGACTTCGTTGCTTGAAACCCCTAATGTATCGACACACCGTTGCATGATTTCATCTTGTGACGTCTCTGTATAAAACATATTTTTACCCGAAAGCTTATGTCTCCAAGCGCCTTGAATAGAATAATATTCATCACTGTCCTTTTGCTTTGCCCACCTATGTTCAGTTGCAGGATTATTATGCGTTTGATCTAATCGATACCAACAACGAATATAAGTATGACTGTGACCAGCTTCCAAATGGTTATCTGGACCATCTGTCTCATCTATATCATCTATCTCATCGATATCTGCAGATCTAAGCGTTTCCAATATGCTAGTTTGGCTCTCCATATCATCCCTAAACGTTTCATTAGCAGCCCAAGCAGCTGAAAAAGGTAGGGTTAATGAAAAAAATAATAAAGCCTTATTCATACATTTCCTTAACAAAAATAAAATCAACACACATAAATTGGCCATAAAATTAAAATTGAGAAACCTAGTAATTCAACAGACTAATAAGTTTTGTCACAGCCAATATCAGAATAAATATTAAGTATGGGAGAATAATGATAAAAAACTCAAAAAAATATTATAATTAGTATGTTGACACCTTAAACTGGTCCGATGAGGCGATATAAAATATCCTTACTACGGTTATTTATTTATATGAAGTGCTTAATCTTGTTTAACACTTGTGTAGTTCTACAAGTTTAGTAAGGAAAAAGATCAGGATCTAAAAACGCGGTGCTTCAAATGATGCCTATCAGATCTTTTCACCGGAGTAATTTGTATACAAGTTGTTATTTAAAATATGTTTTTGTGATAAAGCGCATTGATTAAACCGTATAGAGCGGGTTAAAGTGTGAGCACTCAGGAAAATGCAGGGCAAACTCGAACTCAATCATCGAGCACGCCATTTAGGGAAGAAGAAGCAAATCAGCAATATGCGCCCAAACTCTAAGCAGACAAGTCTGCCACCACTTTCCAAAATGATAAGTAAATTTTATTAGCGGTTTTGTCATCGGGTTAACTATTGACTCGCATTACTTCAGGGACGTAAATGACCGATTTCAGCAGCATTCTTTTATCCTACGGGATACTTCTGTCTGGCCTTCTTGTCACAGTGGGTGTGATGTATGTGTTGCTCAAACATCGCGATGCAACCGTCAAGCTGCCCGTTGATCGTGAGCAACTGACCCGTATCCCCGCCTATGGCTTACAAGAGCAAATCCATGATCTGCAATTAGATTTAATCGGCTGCATGATGATGGGACTATTGATTGTTTGCCTTCCATTTGCTGCCAGCAGCATCCAAGCGCATATCACAGCCGGAAAATTCCCTTGGTTGTTCGCCTTAACAGGTTTAATAGGAGTAATTTACTTCGGCATTAAAACCTGGAAACTCTTTTCCAAGCTCATCAAATTACGCCTCGGTCATACCGCTGAAATTGCCACAGCCAATGAGCTTATAGGCTTACAAGCCTTGGGTTATCAAGTGTTTCACGATGTCCAAGCCGACGGCTTTAACATCGACCATCTTGTGGTAGGCAAAAATGGCGTATTCGCCATTGAAACCAAAGGCCGCCATAAACGGAACAAAGACCTACTCCAAACCAATGGAACTGGTCCAGGCTCTGGTAAAAAAGGCTATCAAGTATTTTATAAAGACGGGCGCTTAAACTTCCCCTCGTGGACAGAAACCAAACCCATAGAACAGGCAGAACGGCAAAGCAAATGGGTCAGCCAATGGTTAACTAAAGCTACAGGGACACCAGTATCATCAACCCCAGTACTCGTATTCCCCGGCTGGTATGTCACCAGCCAGACCAAACCACCGTTCCCGATCGTTAACCACAAACAATTAGTCGGCACTATCCCAACACTCAAAACCCAAGCACTCAGCCAACAACAAGTCGAACAGATTATTTATCAAGTAGCACAAAGATGTTTGAGTAATAGTGAAGCAGGGAAATGATGATAAGGAGAAGGTATACACTGCATAAATAATTATGCACCAAAATAATTACCTCAAAAAATTACATACGAGTTATACAACGGGCTTTGTTTCCTAAAAGCACAAATAACTACAGAGTGCTTCCTGAGCGCCAGCATGGCGCTTAAAACCCTTGTTTCATCGTCAGTCGTTTATCTGTAATCAGAATATTATTTTGATTTAAACCCGAAAAACATTGGATTTCACTATTAGGAAACAAAGCCTATACAACGTCCAATTTAAACAGATAAAATCAAGATTACTACTCGTTAGGGGAAAAATGTGATAAGTAAAATATTTGGAAATAATTATAAAGCATTCGAAAGTTTTGAATTTGACCTAGCACCGATCACGGTTCTTCTAGGTGCAAATAGTTGTGGTAAAAGCGCACTCATAAACTTACTTTTAATGCTTTCTCAAACGGCTGACAACATTAACAATTCCGACTCTGCACTTAGACTTAATGGAAATAAAGTCGGAATGGGCGAGGCTCTAAATTTAATTAGAGGAAAAAACGAGAAAACGTCTATTGATATAGGATTTGAGTTTTCTAATAAAACTGAATTCGATACAACACAAGGCTTAACAACTGAAAGTATTATCGAGAGGTATTATTATTTATTTAGAACGGCAGAGCATATTTTTAGGCGCCAGAGAACAATAAAAAATAATAATGAATTTAACAATGAATACTTATCCAACATTGATAAATACATGTTCAAAATCGCAGATGGAAACAATGAAAAATACTATAACGAATTATACTCATCCCTGAGTGATTCCATAAAAAAATATAGAAAAATATCAACGAACCTTAGCATTGAAGACCAGAAAGATAGTTTCATAGATAGATTCAGTGAATCTGATTATTTTTTAAAAAATGTATCTTACGTCAGATTAAAGGAGTGGTTGTTAGAGCTTGAAAAACTAAAGCATGAGGAATTAAATCCTAAAGAAATATGTTACAAGTTCAAATATATTGATGCTATAGGTGAACTAGAAATATCTTCATTTAAAATAAAAAACTTAAATGAAAAAACAATAATTCACGTGATAAAAAAAGACGGTTTTAAACAGTTAGAGATAAAGTCAGATATTTTCAATGAGAAGACTCTCGCAATATCAGAACCATTAATAAGAAAAAACTTAAATTTTAAATCACTTTCACTAATAGATGCCAACCAAAAAACATTAAAAGAAAACCCTTATGCTGAAGGAGTTATAAATGTTATAAACAAAGTCACAAATGTACTAATTAGAGAGTTAAAAGAAACGAAAATCAACCATGTAAGTCCATTAAGAGCATTTCCGAGACGTTATTACCTACTCGAAAAATCAGCCCAACATACTTTTCTGAATGCTCTAGAGGGGACTGATTTAGCTGAAATACTTAAAAAAAGAGAAGATATAAAAAATAAAATAAATCTTCATTTGGCAGTATTTGACTTAGCAATTGATGTTGAAAAAGTTAATGACATTATACATAAAATAACAGTCACACAGGGTGCTGTTAACTTGGAGCTTACAGATGTAGGTTTTGGTATATCTCAAGTTATTCCAATTATTGTTCAAGCATACTTATGCCCTCCAGAATCTACAACAATTATCGAACAACCTGAAATTCATTTACACCCAAAAATGCAGGCCTGGCTTACAGATGCATTAGTAAAAATTGCTATTAATGAGAATAAAAAATTCATTATTGAGACTCATAGTGAATCTATAATTAGGCGATTACGACTTAGACTTGTTGATACAAAGTCAAATCTCGAGCTTCAACATTTAAAAATATACCACCTTGAAAGAAACTCGCATACATGTACAACAACAATCAATGAAGTTGCTCTAACTGAGTATGGAGACATCGAGTGGCCAAAAGGATTTATGGATATAGAAATAGAAGACACAATAAAAATACAAGCTTATAAAGCTAGTTTAAAATCTTTAAAATAATAAGGAGGAGGGAGATATGAGTATAGCTTACTGTTTATGTCCATCATTCGTGGGAAAGAACATAGTAGAACCTGATTCCTTTACAGATATTTTCATTGGTTGCTTTATTAACACAAAAGATCAAATTGTTATTGATTCAAATGGACACCTATGGAATGAATATCTAAACTCAGTCAAAGATGACTGTAACTCATTCCAGCTCTTCAAAGTTTGGGAACACCAACTTAAATCAAATAAAAATGAAGGTAAATTACTAGTATCTCATGTAAAACCTAACATTATAAATGAGGAGTGTTTGTATGAGTCTGCCGAAAAAGCCATAACAACAAACATGAAATATATAGTTGTAAACGATAACAATTCAATGAGACAATTCATATCAAGAATAAAGAATCAAAGAATCAAATTACTCAATAAAAATAACTTCAAAAGTTTAAAAACAGAGACTGCAATGAAAGAATTTTGCTTTAATAAAGCAATTTCTGACATCAACTGGTGTCTTTCTCGATTAGTAAGAAACAAGCTTAAAAAGTCAGAAAATGAATGCAACGATTACATTAGAGATCTTTTATCTGCAAAAGATTATGAAATAAGGGATCAAGCAAGAGAAGGCATATCCTCCACTGGAAAAGATAAAGGTTCTTTAGATATTATAATTGAGGAAGGTGGAAGTTTAGTTTCCATTATAGAAACTATGATTCTAACATCTCTTAACACTGAATACATTATAACCCATTACAATAAACTACTACACAACTATAATCCAACTGGGATTCCTCATACTTTTCTAGTTACATTCTATAAAGGTAAAGATTTTTCAGCTTGGTGGAGTCGATATAGTAATTATATTACACAACTCGACCCTAAAAATTTAGCTAGTGGTGATAGAACAGTTTTAAATCCAATCGTCGAACAATCTACTATTTATCGTTCACAAAAAAGTTTTTTGCAAACAGGTACGATAAGTGGGGCGTTTTTTTCATGCTTACATATAGCAATTGACCTATCTAACTAAAATTTTAGGTGATTTTAGACAAATATTGAGGTAACGCCTCGAATTTTATAGCTAAATAAATCGGAGAATGTCAGGACAGGCATAACTCTGTACTCAACCGTTACACCTAAACAGGCATTGTTGCACCAGTGGCCCTCTAAACAGAGAGCTATCTTGCCAAGCACCAACAGGCCAATTTTAGTGCTGATAGACTCAAGGGCGAGCTAAATTAAGCACTTGCATGTAAGTGACCGTTGGCGGCATGGATGCCGCCGTCGAGCCCTCAGGGATGAGTTAATGGCGTGTCACTGGAATGTAAGTGCTTAATCATTGGGACTAGGTCATAGAACCTTTAAAATAAATAGCCAAAATAAATAGCCATCCATAATAAATCAATAACATAACCTACTTTTGGCTTGCCTACGTCTGTACAGGCAAAAATTGCTTAAACGAGAACCATCAAACGTGGCAAGGAGTGCATCTGAGATAATAAATTGAGCTAATTCGTTCAAAAATGGCGTATTTCAGACATGGAAAATCATCCCATTGAGCTTGGAAGGTGATTTCTATTGGAGTGATATCAAGTAGCAATCAGTTAATGCTGAAGTGCTGGCAGCTTGTCGCAAAATGCCGTCGTCTCTTTTCTAAGTGCTCGCAGTAATCGGTCAGTTCTTGCAGCGTTCCCACTGGGCCATGAAATAACTCGATTTAAAGTGGGTGGCATGATTCCACACCACTATTGGGATTTATGATGGGTGGACAATTTAACTAAAGTAGAAAGTTGTGATTGGGGTGATAAGATACTGGGTGATGCTCTTTCTATTCTAAGAGGTAAAATATTGTGAAAATGAGATATCAAGAAGGTGATATTTTTATTATTCCTACAGAGGGTAAATTTGCCATCTGCCAAATTGTTTTTGCCCCAAAAGGGAAGTTTAAGCAAGCCATAGGTTTCTGCGTCCTATTTGTACAGGATAATAAAGTTTTTAAAAGTGATGACGTACTTCGCCCTCTTCCTATCATGGATATGGGGAAAGAAATGAAAGTTATATTTACTGGGAATCAAAATGTAAAAAATGGTTCTTGGGAGATAATTGGACATACAGACCTGACCGAAGATAAAGACGAGTTAAGGATCTTTAATTACGCAGGAGGACTATATAAGGGAGAGGAAGAAATTAAACGAATCCCTGTCTCTGAGTATAATAACTATACCTTAATGGAGGTGTATGGTTTCGAGCTTGTTAATCGCTTATTGGCAAGCCTGTAACACCTCCGTTTTATCAGCCAGCGTCTTGTATTTGGGAAATGTCAGAACAAGCATAACTCTGTACTAAACCGTTACACCAGAACAGGCATTGTTGCACCAGTGACCTTTCTAACACATGGGAGCCTACAAGGACGCTAATATTTAAATCTTAGGCGGCATGTCACAGGTGTAGCTCATACAAGAGCGTCAAGAGCATGCAGAATCCTGCGGCAGGCAACAAAAAAGCGACCTTTCGGTCGCTTTTTGATGCTTCAAATTCGCTGAAGCCAACTACACCATAATTGCGTTGCTGGCGAAGCTAATGCAAGGCGGATTGAAAGCTTTCGCGCGGAGTTGACTCCTGTCAATGAGCACGAAAGCTGAGATTCAACGCCGCAGTAGCTAGCCTAAGCAGCAATTATTACTCGTAGTCTGATAATGGTGCACACGAACACATCAAGTTACGGTCGCCGTAAACATCATCAATACGATTCACAGTTGGCCAGAACTTGTTGGTGCGTACTGCTGCACTTGGGAACACGGCCACTTCGCGGCTGTATGGACGCGTATCGAACTCTGGGTCCATGATATCGGCCATAGTGTGCGGTGCGTTGTGCAGCGGGTTGTTGTCCGCTGGCCATTCGCCCGATTCCACTTTGGCGATTTCAGCGCGGATTGACACCATAGCGTCGATGAAACGATCGAGTTCCACCTTAGATTCAGATTCCGTCGGCTCAATCATCAGAGTTCCCGCAACAGGGAAGCTCATGGTTGGTGCGTGGAAACCGTAGTCATTCAAACGCTTAGCGATATCCATTTCGGTCACGCCTGAGGCTTCTTTCAGTGGACGTAGGTCGATAATACATTCATGCGCGACGCGATCATTACGGCCACGGAACAATACTGGGTAGTGTTCAGACAGCTTCTTCATCACGTAGTTAGCGTTTAACAGCGCAGTTTGGGTCGACTTTTTCAGGCCTTTTGAACCAAGCAGCTTAATGTACATCCAGCTGATCGGCAGAATGCCAGCGCTACCGTAAGGTGCGGCTGATACGGCGCCATTGTTGTCGCTCACTCGGCCCGGTTTAACCACAACGTGACCCGCAACGAATGGGGCTAAGTGTGATTTCACGCCGATTGGGCCCATACCTGGACCACCGCCGCCGTGTGGAATAGCGAAGGTTTTATGCAAGTTAAGGTGTGATACGTCGGCACCGATAAAGCCAGGAGACGTTAAACCGACCTGAGCGTTCATGTTAGCGCCGTCTAAGTACACTTGACCGCCGTGCTGATGCACTATGTTGCAGATTTCGCGGATAGATTCTTCATACACACCGTGGGTCGATGGGTAAGTGATCATGATGCAAGACAGGTTTTCAGCCACTTCGGCAGCTTTAGTCTTCAGATCTTCTAAATCGACGTTACCTTGCTTATCACACGCCGTCACCACCACTTGCATACCGGCTAATTGTGCCGATGCAGGGTTAGTACCGTGGGCAGATTGCGGGATCAAACAGATGTTTCTGTGCGCATCGCCACGTGACTCATGGTATTTCTTGATGGCCAACAAGCCAGCGTATTCACCTTGAGCGCCAGAGTTAGGTTGGATACACACAGCGTCATAGCCTGTAATGTTCACTAACCAAGTCGACAACTCTTCAATCAACTGAGTAAAGCCTTTGGCTTGATCCAGTGGGCTGAATGGGTGCATGTTGGCAAATTCTGGCCAGCTCACTGGGAGCATTTCAACCGCTGCGTTTAACTTCATGGTGCAAGAGCCCAGTGAAATCATCGAGTAGTTAAGTGCTAAGTCTTTGCTTTCAAGACGTTTGATATAACGCATCATCTCGGTTTCGCTTTGATAGCGATTGAAGGTTGGGTGGCTTAAAATCGCATCTTGGCGCACGAGTGCCGCCGGAATCGATTGGCTACCTTGGCTCACGATTTGCGCGTCTAACGCAGCAACATCTAAACCATGGCCGGCACCTAAGATCACATCGAACAGGGCTTCGATATCTGTGCGTAATGTGGTTTCGTCTAAGCTCACGCCCACAATACCATCGGCATCGAAACGTAGATTCATTTCAGCAGCCAGTGCGCGTGCATTGACGGCAGCAACATCTAAGCCTTTGATGCTAACAGTATCAAACCAAGTGTTGTTGACTAAGTTAACGCCCTTCGCTTTTAAGCCTGCCGCTAAAATATCGGCGAAACGGTGAATGCGTGATGCGATAGTTTTCAGGCCATCTGGGCCGTGGAATACGGCGTAGAAAGACGCCATATTCGCTAACAGAATTTGTGCAGTACAAATGTTTGAGTTGGCTTTTTCGCGGCGGATATGTTGCTCACGAGTTTGCATTGCCATACGCAGTGCGCGGTTACCACGGGCGTCTTTTGACACACCAATGATACGGCCAGGCATAGAACGTTTGTGTTCGTCACGGGCAACGAAGAAGGCCGCGTGTGGACCACCAAAACCCATTGGCACGCCAAAACGCTGGGCACTACCGAATACCACATCGGCGCCCATAGCGCCCGGTGATTTCAGTAATACCAAGGACATAATGTCGGCGGCGACAGTCACAACCACATTCTTCGCACGCAGAGTTGCGAATAATTCGCTGAAGTCAGTGATTTGACCAAAACGGTTAGTATATTGGAACAAAGCACCAAACAGCTCATGGTTAACGGCCTCAGATGCAGGGCCAACCACCACTTCAAAACCAAAACACTCAGCGCGGGTTTTCACTACGTCTAAGGTTTGCGGGAACACATCATCGGCAACGAAGAAGATATTGGCTTTTTTCGCTTTAGAAACGCGCTTTGCCAGCGCCATCGCTTCGGCAGCAGCAGTTGCTTCATCTAACAAAGAAGCAGAAGCCAAATCTAAACCCGTTAAGTCCATCGACACTTGTTGGAAATTTAGAATGGCTTCTAAACGGCCTTGGGCGATTTCTGGCTGATATGGCGTATAAGCCGTGTACCAACCTGGGTTTTCAAATACGTTACGCAGGATCACGTTTGGCACTTGAGTGCCGTAGTAACCCATGCCGATATAGCTCTTAAATACTTGGTTTTGTTTCGCTAAACCACGAATGTAAGCAATGCCTTCGGCTTCGCCGCAGGAATCACCAATGCTCAGATCTTGGCTTAAACGGATCGACTCAGGCACAATTTGCGCGGTCAGATCGTCCAGAGACTCAGCACCAACATAGTTCAGCATGGCTTGCTGTTGGCTGCTATCTGGGCCGATATGACGACGTAGGAATAAATCGTGCTGTTCTAACTGAGTGAGGGTTTGCTTGGTCATGATAAACCTTGTTCCAGATTTGCCGAAATTCAGAACTGTAGGGTACTGATTAACGGACTGTTGTTATGTCAATCTTGCGCTAAAACAAACGAAGCCCCTTAGGGCTTCGTTAGCGTCGACGATTATTCTTCGTCGATGACAGCTTGGTAGCCTTCAGCATCCAGCAGAGCGTCGACTTCTGATTCGTCAGAAGGCATTACGCGGAAGAACCAGCCTTCGCCGTAAGCACTGCTGTTAACGAGTTCTGGCGAATCTTCCAGAGCTTCGTTCACGGCAATCACTTCGCCAGAAATGGGGGCATAAATGTCAGACGCCGCTTTTACTGATTCAGCTACAGCACAGTCTTCACCCGCAGTCACAGTGTCGCCAACTTCTGGGAGTTCAACGAAAACCATGTCACCTAACAGCTCTTGGGCGTGCTCAGTGATACCTACTGTGTAGCTACCGTCTTCTTCCTTGCGGATCCATTCGTGTGAAGAGGCGTATTTCAGTTCTGTCGGAATATTGCTCATTGTTCTTGTTCCTTGTTCCGTTTTTTTAAAATGCTTGTTTACCGTTGCGCACAAAGTTTGGCGCCACTACTCTAACAGCCACACGTTTTTTACGCATTTCGACTTCCGCAGTATCCCCAATCGAGCTAGGAACACGTGCCATCGCAATAGAATAGCCCAATGTTGGCGAGAAAGTCCCGCTGGTGATCACGCCTTGTTGCTCTACACCGGCAGCGTCGGTGAAAAATACTGGCATATCATGGCGTAACACGCCCTTTTCTTCCATCACTAGACCAACAAGTTTGCTGGTTCCGGCATCGCGAAGTGTTTCTAGGGCTTTACGGCCGATGAAGTCACGGTCGTTTGGTTCCCATGCAATAGTCCAGCCCATGTTGGCGGCCAATGGGTTGATGGTTTCGTCCATGTCTAAACCGTAAAGGTTCATACCAGCTTCGAGACGCAGCGTGTCACGGGCACCGAGACCACAAGGTTTAACCCCTTGATCTAACAATGCTTGCCACAAGGCTTGGGCTTCATCTTCTGGGACGATAATTTCGTAGCCCGCTTCGCCTGTGTAACCCGTAGTCGCAATAAACAGTGAGCCTGCTTGCTTACCGAAGAAAGGTTTCATGCCTTCGATGGCGGCGTTTTGCTCGGCACTGAACACGGCAGCGGCTTTCGCTTTTGCGTTAGGACCTTGAACGGCAATCATCGCCAGCTCAGGACGCTCAGTCACAGTGACATCAAAACCTTGGGATTGCTTGGCGATCCAAGCGAGATCTTTTTCGCGGGTCGCTGAGTTCACTACCACGCGGTAGTTTGTGTCAGTGAGGTAATAAGTGATGAGGTCGTCGATGATACCGGCATTGTCATCTAACATGCCGCTGTATAAGGCTTTACCTGGCACTTTAAGTCTAGCCACATCGTTCGCCAGCAACTTACGTAGAAATGCACCAGCGTCGCTACCTATCACATCAACCACAGTCATGTGGGATACGTCGAACATACCCGCGTCTTGACGCACAGCGTTGTGTTCTTCGATTTGTGAACCATAGTTGAGGGGCATATCCCAACCGTGGAAGTCGACCATCTTAGCGTTTGATTCTAAGTGCTTGTTAAACAGAATAGTTTTGTTAGCCATTGTTATCCCTTTTTGCGGCCTTTTTCAGGTCTCTGCCTAGTGTAGGGTGTAGATACTAGGGTCTAAAATGCGGCGAAATTATACCTTGCGTCACAAATTTGTATACAGGAGATTTTTCTAATCCGAAGTCATTGTCATTAGATTTTCTCATCTTCAACATGTAATTTTTTTACATGCGAAGGCCAGATTTGCGCAGCTTGCAGTCAAATTGCTGATATTGTCAGCAATTCTGATCACATTAGCGCAACCTAGGCTAACGACATAACTTAGGCAGTGCCGACTTATTGCCCATGGCCTGTTGTATGAACACTGTTTTCAGCCCAGCGACATTATCAACCAGATTTAATCCCAGATCGCGAATTGCCTTTTTGACTGGGTTTGAACCTTCGAATAGGCGTTTAAAGCCCTCCATCGCCGCGATCATCTCCATTGCATCGGCTTTGCGCCAACGTTCAAGTGCACGCAGCTGCGCATAATCGCCGATATCTTTACCCGCTTGCTGTAATTCGCTGATCACTTCGATAATGCTGGCCGCATCTAAAAAGCCGAGGTTCACCCCTTGGCCAGCCAGCGGATGAATAGTATGGGCTGCATCACCTGCTAACACTAAACGGTGGCGGGCAAAATGGCGGGCGTAGCGCATCCGTAATGGAAAGGCTTGGCGCTCGCTTTCCAGCTTGCAAATCCCTAAACGACCGTCGAAAGCCGCGGTTAAGTTGCGCTCGAATTGCACTTTATCCATTGCCAATAATTCAGTGGCGCGCTCGGGCGGCACCGACCAGACGATAGAGCAGAGATTGTCTTCATACAGAGGTAAAAATGCTAGCGAGCCGTCCTGCAAAAACACTTGGCGGGCGGTGGCAAGGTGTGGCATTTCGGTACGAATAGTTGCGACGATTGCGTGGTGGCCGTAATCCCAGAATGTCAGCGGGATCTTGCATTGCTCGCGCACCCAAGAGTTGGCGCCATCGGCGGCTATCACAAGTGCAGCACTGACACTTTCTATTTCAGAATCGACGCCATTGGCAAGGGTCAACCAAGCTTCGCGCTCACCAAAAGCAATGCGCTCTAAGCGTTGGTTTTGAATATGGGTGATATTGTCAAACTCACTGGCGCGTTTGGCGAGGGCAAAGCTAATGGCATCGTTTTCGATAATCGCGCCGAGACTGGTTTCGCTGATGCTGTTGGCATCAAAGGCAATTTTACCGAAACCGTCTTTATCCCACACCGCCATTTTTTGATAAGGCGTGGCGCGGGAAGTGTCTAAATAACTCCATGCCCCTAAGTTTTCTAACAAGCGCTGGCTCGCCTTATTGATGGCGCTCACCCGTAAACGCGGCTCGCCGCTCACGGCCTCGGTTTGGCCCGCATCGATAACGACGACATTCAGATCGGCCTGCGCCAATCCAATCGCGGTGGCGAGTCCCACCATGCCGCCACCCACAATGGCGATGTCATAGGCTTGTGAACTTAACATGGGTACATCCTTTTCGCGTTGCGATACCAGTAAATTACTGAGTTATTTCCAGCCCATTGCCTTTTGAGCGACGGGGGTTTTCAGTGGCGGAAACCAAGACAAGAGCCGCAATCCTAAGTTACGCCCCAGCGCCATCGGCCAATATTGGTTTGAAAAGCCACGAACTAAAAATTCGATATTTCGGATAGTGCTGTTTCTGTCGTGCTCGCGGGCATTAAGGTACGCATGGGTCACAGCGGCGGAGCCGATATCTTCGCACTGTGCTAGCGCCGTTTGGATCACCTCGAGCAAACTCACCACATCCCTCAACCCTAAGTTAAATCCTTGCCCCGCAATCGGATGCAGTGTCTGCGCCGCATTGCCGATAAACACACATCTGTGATGAATTGGCCTTGGCATATAGGACAAATTAAGCGGATATGCATGGCGCGCGCTGACATCAATAAACGTGCCCGCACGATAACCAAAGGCCTGTTGAAGCGCCGCTAAAAACTCGGCCTTAGGCGCGGTTTGCATCTGTTTAGCCCGTACATCATCGAGCGCCCACACGAGAGAAAAGCGAGGTTGACCTTGAATATCGGCCATAGGCAATAACGCTAAGGGACCCGTTTGGGTAAAGCGCTCATAGGCCCAATGTTTGTGAGGCCTATTGGTTGGCAAATCGGCGGTTTGAATATTGGCAATAATGGCCGTTTGTTCGAAGGCCACCTGGGTCACGGGCAAATTAAAACTGCTGCGCACTTTGGATTGCAAACCATCGGCGGCGACCACAAGTTTGGCTTTAATTCGCTCACCCGTATCGAGCACTAAGGTGTGACCTTCAACGGCGGCTTCTACTTGGGCAAGCTTGGCGGGGCAATAGAGTTTGACATTACTCTTATTCAACTCGTTAAACAGCACTTGACCAACTCGTTCAAGCTCAACCACTTGGCCTAGGGCATCTAAATGAAACTGCGCCGCATTGAGTTCTGTCATGCCAAAGTGACCGCGATCCGACACATGGATATTTTCAATCGCCGTGCCCAAATGGGCGAGCTTTTGCCATAAACCTAAACGGGATAATTCGAAAATAGAACCGTGGGCGATAGCAATAGAGCGGGCATCGAACCCGGGGTGTTGCTTATCGGGAAGGTGCGCTTCGATTAAGGCGATAGAAAGTGGCCGAGGTGCGGATAAAGAAAGACGCGCGAGAGCTAACGCTAGGGTCGCCCCCGCCATCGCACCGCCTACAATCGCGATGTCGACGTGTTGAACTGAAGTATCCATGTGATTTGTGGCCGTCATGGGGATCTCATTCAAGCTTTGGCATAACACTAAGGCATGTAAACATAAAAGATGTAAACATCAATGCTATGCACTCAAAAACACCAGTGCTATAGACTCAAAGGCAGGTTTGCCCACCTTTGACATCTAATTGAAGCCACTACTGCGTTAACTTATTGAACATTAAACAACCGCGGTAAATTAATGCACCACCGCAGTATCGTCAGCCTCGCCATGGGGAAGCTCAGGACCAAACTCCGAATAACACATAATGGCGGCAATACGCACAAACTCGAGTAATTCAGTGTAAGCGGCTTCAGACTCTTCATCGTCGGCAACATCAAATTCCACTTGGGCAATTTCCGCCAAGTCTTTGATCACTTCACGTACTTCTGCCGAGGCTTGATTCAGTTTCGGCTGAATAATCGCCATGCCAGTCAAAAAACTCTGGGTCCACAGAGACAAGGCTTCAACACGTTGGCTGAGCGGCTCTTCTTCTTCGGGCAACAGCGGCATGAAACCAAATTCAAAATCCACTAAACGCGTCACTGAATCGTTAAATAAATCACACACTAATTGATGCAACTGCGCTGGCAAAGGTTGACCATCGTTCATCAGGTCGAATAAAGGCTTGATCCAAGTGTCGCCAGTTTGCTCTACACCACCGCAGATTAAACCGACTAAAGCACCGTGAACTTCTACCGGATGCTGGCCGATTTCAGCCGCATCTAAGGCGAGTTTTAAGCTGTCGATACGTAACGAAGGAGGAGTTGCCATATCAGATCCCAATAAGATTTTTCCAGCAGCAATGCTAGCAGAGATAAAGACTTGAACCAATACTGAATCCCAATAATGGCGAAATCGGCCACGCCCTGATAAAAAACTATCCAACTGCTCACACAAACAGCAAACAAAACCGTCAAAGACCAATCCATTTGCGGCTTACCTTGCACTTTTAAGATCAGCCCTATATAGTCCGCCCTAAGAGGCTAACGAAAGGATCACCCGCGACATGAGTAACAGTGCTGTTGAAATTACCCTACTTGGGCGCACCTACTCTATCGCTTGCCCGAAAGGTCAAGAGGATGCCTTACGTACGGTAGCGTTGGGAGTTGAACAACAACTCAGTGCGTTAAAAACCCGAACCAATAGCCTAAGCCGTGAAGAAATTGCGATCATGGCGGCGCTGAATATTGGACACGAGTTGTTCCAAGAAAAGCAAAAAAATAAGCACTACATGCAACAGATGGACGACAGGATCAGCTTGCTGCAGTCGACCCTCGAAAGTGCCTTAGTTGAGCGTTCAACTAAATAGATTTAAACTGTGCACCTTAGTGATTTAACACTCATTGAGTTAAACCAACTGACGCACAGTGAATGGCTAAACTGGATTATCAACATAAACCAATGCTTTAGCGATTCAATACCGTTTTGCTCCCTGGGATGCATGCCAACTGGTAATGTCCCTGTGCCGATAATTTTTATCTCAGGGTGAATGCTTTACTGACATTGTGCATGCTCGGCTTGTACCGAGAAGCCTTAGGAGGTAATCATTTACCCGCCTTGAACCTACGGTTCAAGGGCTACACCGGTAGCGGCATTCTGGGGAGCATCTTAATTCTATGTCTACATCTTCCATACTTTCTCATTTGAATCCCCAAAGCGACACGGCGCAACTTGCCGTAGAAGTCGCTGATGCCGTAGATGTCGCAAGCTATGCGGCAAATATCGCACTCCATACAAAAGAAAGCCGCAATCTGTTACGCAAAGCCATTCGCACCGCCCGTAAATCTCTCTCCGAAATAGAACAAACCCAAGCAAGTTTAAACGCCTGCCAGCGAATGCTCGATGCATTGCAGGCCAACAAAGCGCAACATGTGGCGTTATATCTCACCCATGATGGCGAACTCGCCACGCCACCGCTGATCGCTGCGCTGTGGCAAATGGGCATAAACACCTATCTGCCTAGGTTACATCCCTTCAATGCCGGACAATTATTATTCCTGCATTACACCGCAGATACCCCCATGCAACCCAATCAATTCGGCATCTTAGAACCTAAATTAGATGTGCGCGCCATTATCCCAGTGACAGAGTTAGATGTGGTTATCACGCCCTTAGTGGCTTTTGATTTAATGGGGAATCGCATGGGCATGGGCGGCGGCTATTACGATAGGACGCTGGCAAACTGGCAGCTTAAAGGTAAACCTTTGCCTATGGGTTACGCCCACGACTGTCAGCAAGTGACGAGTTTACCCTGCGAGTATTGGGATGTGCCTTTACCGTTCATCATCACCCCAAGTCGGGTACTGACATTTTGAAAGAAGGACCTAGAAGCTAGGGCGCGGCGCTGCTAGAAAAAGCAGAGCGTCGCTCCATAACTGCTCCTGCACTCTTTCTATAAAAGAGTTCGAACTCCTACATCTGACCACTATGGAGGGTGAAAATGTCATATTTGGTATGAAAAAAAATAGATCATGCAGTCGTTCGCTCCTTCTAGAATCTAGATTCTAGAGCCTTCTCTACCTTAAATGCCGGCCACCATCGACATTATGGCAACGACCGGTGACGTAGCGGCTATCCAGCAGATATTCCACTAAGTCGATAATTTCCTCATTCCCCGCCTCTTTCGGCAACAGCGCTTTGGCTAAAGTTTTTTGCTGATAGGCAGCATCATCACCCACATTAAATAGGATCATCGCTGGCGCAATCGAATTCACTTTGACCTCGGGCGCAAACTTGGCGGCAAAGGATAGCGTCATATTGTGCAGCGCAGCTTTACTGGCGGCATAGGCAATATGCTTCTGACTGCCCTTCTCTGCCACATAGTCAGTAATATGAATCACATCACTGCCGCCGATTTCATCGCCAGCACCCGCACGTAGCTGCGCCTCTAAGGCCAAGTTCAACTGATAGGGTACGCTCACATGCACTTGCATCATCCGCTGCAGCACTTCGCTCGGCGCAAAAGTGGTACTCTTTAAAGACTCATTCTTTGTAAGCACAGGATCCGGCAGCCAGTCAGAGGCATTGTGAATAATGGCGCGAATTTGCGGCAATTTAGCTAACTCAGCAATTAAGGATTGCACTTGGGCATCGTCATAAAAATCACAGGGATACAGAGTCGCACCTAAAGCGTTCAGCTCATCAATGCTAGCGTAATGGCTGCGATAAGTACCAATCACACGCTGACCTTGGGCGAGAAAATGTTTAGCTAAGGCGTAACCTATGCGTTTACCCACGCCTGTGATTATGATGGGAGATGTCATACCTATCCTTTTGAGTCGTTATTGGTCAGGTTTTACCTTGTTCGCTTAAAAATCAGCAATCAAGTTAAACTGATGAATAACCAAGATGTTACTGCACTCATTTGAATTTAACCTAACAAAAAGCCAAATGAGGTCTGATCCGTTCTACAATCACCTCGATCTAAAACCCTTTCTTCTGCGTATAGGGTAGAAGAAAACCAAGCTTAAGTACTCAAGCCAAGAGCTTAGACCAAGTATTGTGATCAAGTCATCAGAGGTAATACCGATGGAACTGCGGATTTTTTACGATGGAAATTGTCCATTATGTAGCGCCGAGATGCGCCAACTGAAAGCGCGCGATCCGAAGAACTTGATTGCGCTTGAGGATTTAAATGCGCCAGACTTTAGTAAGCGCTTCAGCCATATCGATAGAGACTACGCTAATACGATTCTCCATGGCGAAACCGCAACGGGCGAAGTGTTACTCGGGTTAGATGTCACTTGCAAAGCGTGGGCACTGACAGGGACGCGCGCTTGGATCCAACTATTACGCCTGCCCGTGATTAAAACTGTCGCCGATTGGTGCTATCTCAGATTCGCAAAACACAGATATCGCATCTCTTATTTACTGACGGGCAAAGCCCGCTGCGATGATAACTGCCAAATTCCCACTAAGCGCCGCTGAATGAGCTTTAGAAAGAGTAAAACGCAGGCATAAAAAAACGGAGCTCAATGGCTCCGTTTTTAATTCGTCATAATCTAAAAAGATTATCCGAAAGATTATTTAACGAAATCAACGCCTAGTTTGATATCGCCTTTCAGCGTATCTAACATAGAATCACGAGCGTTAGCTTCGAATGCACTCACTTCACCGTAAGGCAGTACTTTTTCAATACCGTTTTTGCCTAACAGCACAGGTTGTGCGAAGAATTCAGCATGCTCGCTGCCGCCGTCAACATAGGCGCATTCAACGATGTTAGCTTCGCCTTGCAGACCACGAACCAAAGACAGACCGAAACGGCAAGCCGCTTGACCCATAGACAGAGTCGCGCTTCCGCCACCGGCTTTAGCTTCAACCACTTCGGTACCCGCGTTTTGGATGCGAGTCGTCAGACTTGCCACTTCTTCGTCAGTGAAAGTCGCGCCTTCAACTTGAGACAGTAATGGCAGAATAGTCACGCCGCTGTGGCCGCCGATCACATTCACTTTAACGTCAGCAACGTTCAGGCCTTTTAATTCGGCGATGAAAGTTTCAGAGCGGATCACGTCTAGAGTCGTGATACCGAACAGACGGTTCTTATCGTAAACACCCGCTTTTTTCATCACTTCTGCAGCGATAGCTACGGTCGTGTTGACTGGGTTAGTGATAATGCCAACCAAAGCCGTAGGGCAAGTTGCCGCTACTTTTTCGATCAGGTTGCGAACGATACCCGCATTGATATTGAACAGATCTGAACGATCCATACCAGGCTTACGTGCAACACCAGCAGAAATTAGAACAACGTCAGCACCCACTAGGGCAGGCGTTGGATCTTCACCAGCAAAACCTTTGATTTCAACAGCAGTTGGAATGTGGCTCAAGTCAACCGCAACACCCGGAGTTACCGGTGCGATATCATATAGAGACAATTGTGAACCCGCAGGCAATTGAGTTTTTAACAGTAGGGCAAGAGCCTGGCCGATACCACCAGCAGCACCAAGTACAGCAACTTTCATAGTTATCTCCGTTATTTCTCGGATATGTGTGACATGGATCTAATTTGCGTTGGCGTCACATTACTGGAATGTCACAACAATTTCAATTATCCCTTAGTCGTGGGACAAAAGAATTCCGGAATAACGTAGAAGCAATGTAGAACAATTACTCAATTTGGGATTTTTATGCCCCCAGCAAACACTTAACCACTGGGGCTTAGTGAATTTTTATTCAACCAATCTGGTTATTTGTTGACAATTTTTCTAAAAATATTCAAAATGGGCCTGTTTTTTTGAATAACGAATAATAATATTATGCAAACGACCAAGAATCAGGATGACCTTGTTAGAATTTTTAAGTCGATTTTAAAAGAAGAGCGCTTTGGCTCTCAGAGTGAAATCGTCACCGCCTTGCAAGCTGAAGGCTTTGGTAATATTAACCAATCGAAAGTGTCACGCATGCTCAGCAAGTTCGGCGCAGTGCGGACTCGCAACGCTAAGCAAGAGATGGTGTATTGCTTACCAGCCGAATTAGGCGTACCCACCGCGGGTAGCCCACTGAAGAATTTGGTACTCGACGTCGATCACAACCAAGCTATGATCGTCGTGCGAACTAGCCCAGGTGCCGCGCAGCTGATTGCCCGCTTGTTGGATTCTATCGGTAAACCAGAAGGCATTTTGGGTACGATTGCCGGTGATGACACTATCTTTATTTGCCCATCGAGCATCCAAGATATCGCCGATACCTTAGAAACCATCAAATCTTTATTCAATTATGCAGAATAAAAAAACAGGTCAGTGAGCTGACCTGTTCTATCTGTACATTTTGAAGTGCAATATAGCGCTGGTTATTTGGCCATTGTCCCGATTACGTTACACATTCAAGCACAATATCTAACTCACAATATCTAACTCAACTATAACGATATCAGTAAGCCACACTGATGCGCTGGTTTGGGTGAGCGCCCTTTTCGGCTTCATCTACCATGGCTTTTGCGTAATCAGTTACAGAGATACGGCTTTGACCATTAGCATCGGTAAAGAAGCTATCGCCACCAAGACGGTACGGGCCTTCACTCTCACCGGGATAAATCTCAGCCGCTGGGCTCACAAAGGTCCAATTGATTGCCGTTTGCGCCGCACGGAATACCTTCAAGGCTTCACCCTGAGCTAACGCCTCATCTTTATATACTGCGGGGAAATCTGGGCTAGAGACCAGCGTCACACCCGGCGCCACTTCTAAACTCCCAGCACCACCGACCCACAATAAACGTGGCACGTTAGCGTTAGGCAGCACATCCAGTAAATGCTGAACCGTACTCGCCACTAGACCATGATTTTGTTGGGCGCGGCCACCAACGGCGGCAATCACGACATCTACGCCAGCAAAGGTATCGGCGACCAATGGCTGCTCTAAATCCACGGCACGTATTGCCACGTCAGCCACGGATAACTTGCTTGGGTCACGCACTAACGCTATCACTTGATGCCCGCGACTCTGTGCTTCTTTTAAAATTGCACCACCGATCCAACCCGTTGCACCTAAAATTGCGATTTTCATTTCATTGTCTCACTCAGATGATTTACATTGGATCCAGTTTACTTGCAGTTTTTCACCTAATAAACATCAATAATTGAGCATGATTGTTTCAATATAGGATACTAATGTGGATAAAATTGCCGCTATACGCAGTTTCGTCGAAGTCGCAAACTGTGGCAGCTTTACCAAAGCTGCCGAACATTTAGACCTCAGCCGCCTGCAGGTTTCCCGTCATATTCAAGAAGTGGAGCAGTGGTTGAGTTTACGCTTATTACACCGCACCACGCGCAGCGCCAGCTTGACTTTGCAGGGTGAGGAAGCGCTACAATTTTGCCAGCGGATCTTAAGTGAAGTTGCAGCCATGGAGAGCCGTGCCCACAGCCATAACAGTGAACTGGTAGGCAGTATTCGTATCGCTACGCCTATTGGTCTTGGGCAGCACAGTCTATTTGATGTCGTCGATCGCTTTATTAAAATTCATCCTAAGGTCAACATTCAACTGGTGATGTCGGACAGTTTTGCGCAATTGGTAGATGAAAGAGTCGACGTGGCGCTACGTTATACTGAGCAGCCCGATGAGAATCTCATAGCTCGGCGTTTGATGACCATAGATGCGGTACTTTGCGCGGCGCCGAGCTATCTTGATAGCGCAACGCCACTCCTCGAACCCATTGATCTACTGGCCCACAACTGCCTCATACACTCAGCGCAACAAAACTGGCCTTTTCTAAAAGAACTGCAAGCCGAGCACGTCAAAGTTACAGGGAATCTTAGGGCTAACGATATGGGAGTGTTGGTCAGTGCGGCGCTACGTGGACATGGCATAGTGCGTTTACCCTGTGACTTAGCTAACCAGTACCTTGCCAGTGGTCAACTCAAAGAAGTCCTACCCGAATTTACGACACCAGGCCAAACCTTGTGGGCGGTATATTTGTCCCGCAGTTATCAGCAAAATCTAGTGCGCGCTTTTATCGATTTCACCGCCCTGCAATGGCAGCTCGATATCAAAAAATGGGTTCCCGCGCATTAGCATAAAAAACGCACTTAGGCGTTAGCTTAAGTGCGTCTCGATTGATGCTAATCCGGCTTGATTATAGAAAGCTTATTCGTCGAACTGCAGCATAAAATCCAGTGCGGGGGCAAAGAAAGATGAACCTGTCATCGCCTTAGTAAAATGCATCAAGTGATCATGATTGCCTGCGCCATCACCAAACATCATGCTATGCAGCATCTTTTCAAAATGTTCTGGCGTGCGGCAGTTAGAGATAAACATTAATCCCTGCTCCTTCAGCGAACCATAGGGCATACTCTGACGCAGGATCTCCATTGATTTACCATCGGCATCTTTAAGATTAACGCGCTTGATATGGCTGGTCAGTGGCTTATCTTCAGATTCATACTCGATATTATCTTGCTTAGTACGGCCGATAATATCCTCTTGTTTTTTAACTGGTAATCTATGCCACTTACTCAAGTTATGGGCATATTTTTGCACATGGATATAGCTGCCACCCTTAAACTCAGGATCCTCATCACCCACAAGTGCCACTTCCTGGCGGTGGCGCCCCTTAGGGTTTTCGGTGCCATCGACAAAACCAGTCAAATCGCGGCTATCCATAAATCTAAAGCCACGCTCTTCTTCAACTAACTCCACTAAGTCTTCAAACATTTGGCTGATTTCATTAGCCACTAGATGCAGAATGTCGTAACGATCACTGCGAATATGCACGAATAAATCATATTCAATTGCAGGCGCTTCACGACTGCCCACTTGCATCGCAGGGAAAGGTTTGAGCAGTTCTGGGCGAGCAGTAGGATAGAGGCTATCCCAATAATTAGCACCAATACCAACAAAACCATTGAATGCACTGTCGGAATATTGATCTGTCAGCTCATAAATATACTGCGCAACGTTGGCAAGACAGGGACGTAATTGCGACTCGACATTGTCATTGGCATTAAACATCAAATAGACACTGTGTAAGTTCCCCTCTGCACACACACCCAACTGTTCACGCGGCATATTTTGAATATCCATTTGGTTATCACCCTTTTTCTAAATTCATTCTCGGCAATATTATCCGCAACTTTACCTAAAAATGACATTAACTAACGCACAGTTTGCTCTGATCTGTTTATGATAATGCCAATAGCGGAGCATTATCCCACCCCAGACCCTTAAACATAAAAATTGACGAGACCATTAAAGTCTCGCCAATCTGTTAAATCGAATCAATGACATCAGGTTCACTCAGTGTTGAGCTTACCTTAGCATTTATCTTAGTGTTAATAGCCTGCGGCGTGACCATCCTTGCGACTCTCAGAGGCCGCACGATATACGCCGGTTTCGGCATTAAATCCAATGGCTTGATAGCCACCAAACTCCCCAAGTCCATCACGCAGCACATGGCCTTTCTTAATCAACTCACGACGGGTTTCTACCGGAAAACCTGATTCTAGACTGACGTAGCCACCATCATTCATCACTTCGCCTGTGGGCTCGGTTGAACCCATATGCAAAATTCTGGGGGCATCGCCCGCTTCTTGCAAGTTCATTTTAAAATCAATCAGATTCATTACAATCTGCGCGTGCATTTGTGGCTGAGTCGCGCCGCCCATCACCCCAAAGCTCAGCCAAGGTTTACCGTCTTTGGTCACAAAAGCCGGAATAATGGTATGGAATGGACGCTTGCCCGGTGCGTAGGTATTAAAACGCCCTTCCGTTAAATCAAACATTTGCCCGCGGTCTTGCAGCACAAAGCCGAGATCCGGCGGTGTCATCCCTGACCCCATACCACGGTAATTACTCTGAATGAGTGACACCATGTTGCCATCTTTGTCAGCGGTAGTCAGGTACACAGTATCGCCATGTTGCAACGCTGGATTACCCGCATCGACACTCTTGGCGGCTTTTGTAGGGTCAATCAACTTAGCGCGATCATAGTTATATTTCTGTGAGATAAGCTCAGTAACGGGCACTTTATTAAAGGCCATGTCGGCATAAAACTTAGCTCTGTCGGCAAAGGCGAGTTTCTTTGCTTCGACAAATAAATGAACATATTCAGGACTATTAAAGCCCATGGCAGCCACATTAAAGGGTTCCATGGTTTTTAAGATTTGTAGCGCCGCAATGCCTTGACCATTAGGTGGCAGTTCCCACACATCGTAACCACGGTAGTTCACCGAAACGGGATCTATCCAGTCGCTAGTATGGCTCGCTAAGTCATCATAACTTAAATAACCACCTTGGGATTTCATGTACTTATCAATACTTTTGGCAATATCACCTTTATAGAAAGCATCGCGGCCGCCCTTGGCAATTTTCTCATAGGTGTTAGCAAGCGCGGGATTTTTAAAGATTTCCCCTACGGTAGGCATCTTACCATTAGGCATATAGGTTTCTTTAAAACCGGGGAATTTAGCCAGTTTTTTACCACTGCCATCAAGGTAATAGGCAATCAACTCTGACACAGGGAAACCATCACGGGCGTAATGAATGGCAGGCGCGAGGTTATCAGCCATAGCTAATTTACCAAACTTATTATGCAGCTCATACCAACCGTCCACAGTGCCCGGTACAGAAACAGGCAAAGGTCCAAGCGGCGGTAAATAGTCTAATCCGAGGGATTTAAGCTTTTCTAAACTTAAGGATTTGGGACTGCGCCCCGATGCATTAAGACCATAGAGGCGTTTATCTTTTGCGCTCCAGACGATAGCAAATAAGTCCCCGCCGACACCCGAGCCCGTTGGCTCGACTAACCCTAACATGGCGTTAGCGGCAATCGCTGCATCGACCGCACTGCCGCCCTGTTTGAGTATATCAATAGCGACTTGCGTGGCTAAAGGCTGACTGGTCGCCGCCATCCCTTGGGTTGCATACACTTCTGATCGCGTTGCGAAGGCTTTACCTGTGATCCTATCCATGGCCATCACTCCTGAAGACGATATTGCCGTTGCTACAATAACGAGGGTGCAAATTGAATTTATTGTTTTTATCATAATTCCTCCAAAACCGGAGGATAAAAGTAGCAAGGATGGTCGAAAATATCACCAACCAATACCGCATAGACCCAAGTTTAACGTAAGCAAAAATGTCGTACTTTAGTTGGCTATGCTATATCAGCATTGAATAAATACTCATCGCTTAGATTGGGTCCCCACAGTTTGAATATGCTGAAGATTCAAACAGCACAAGCGAATGCGGCTCAGTCGTTACCCCAACCTTTTGACCGATACTTAGCTGCATCATTTGGCTACGCACCTCCACATAATAAGCATGGGAAGCGGCCTCAATTTTGACCCAATAATGACAAAAGGCGCCTAAGAAACGTCGCTCAGTGATAGTACCTACGCCCTGTTCATCGGCGCTGAGCGTCAATTGCTGTGGTCGCAAGAATACTGTTCCGCTGAACTCGCTCGGCAAATTTAATGGCGTGAGGCTGGTTAAATGACCTATGGGAGTGACAACACTGTGCCCATCAAACACTGCTGCAGGTAAGTAATTACCGCTACCTAAAAAGTCCGCCACATAGCGGCTGTTTGGGGCAGCATATAAAGCTTCGGCACTACCATGCTGCACTATGATGCCTTGATTAAAGATGGCTAAAGTATCTGCAAATACAAAGGCTTCATCCTTGCTATGAGTAACAAACACCGCGCTGACATTACGCTGTTTTAAGATGCTGCGAATTTCCGCCATCATCTCGTAGCGCACTTGGGCATCAATATTGGAAAAAGGCTCATCGAGCAGCAATAACTGCGGCTCATAGGCAAGTGCCCGCGCAATCGAAACTCGCTGCTGCTGACCGCCAGATAATTCATGGGGATAACGCTGTGCCAACCCTTCAAGTTTGACCAAGGCTAGCATTTCATCCAAACGTGCCTGACGTTCTGCGCCCGACAATCTAGCCACCCCAAAGAGGATATTTTCCGCCACAGTCAAATGAGGGAAAAGCGCATAGTCTTGAAAAATCATGCCGATGCCGCGCTGCTCGCTAGGTACAAACTGGCTATCGCCACTCACTATGCGGCCATTAATCTGGATTTCACCTTGGCTTATGGCCTGTAATCCAGCAACCGCACGTAATAAGGTCGTCTTGCCACAACCGCTTGGGCCTAACAACGCCAGGATTTCCCCTTGGGCGAGCGTTAAACTCAAACCTTTAAGTACTTGCTGGCCCTGATAATCGCTATGAATTTGCTTAAGCTTGAGCGTACTTGTCATCAGCTGTGATGCTCCAATGAACGGTTTAAATAAATAAGCGGCACTAAACCCACTAGTACAATCACAATAGCAGCTAATGCGCCGTGCTCGAGTTTTTCATCGGACGCAAACTGGAATACATAAGTTGCAAGATTCTCAAAGCCGATAGGCCGCAGCAATAACGCAGCGGGCAGTTCCTTCATGCTTTCGATAAACACCAATAAAGCGCCCGCAAACAATCCCTTAGCAAGTAAAGGCAAATGCACCCGCCGCAAAAGTTGCCGAGGAGTTTGCCCCATGGTCAGGCTCACCATGTCTAGCGATGGCGAGATGCGTTTATAACTGCTTTCAACACTGCCAATCGCAATTGCCACGAAACGTACACAAAAAGCAAAAATCAATGCAATCACACTGCCTGTAAGGATAAGACCAGGACCTGCTATGCCGACAAGATCCGCCAGATCGTTAATCGCAAAATCTAGCATAGTTAAAGGCACTAATACCCCAATAGCCAGCACAGTGCCTGGTAAGGCGTAGCCCGTCGAAGCTAACCGTGAGGGCAAAGCATCACTCTGTCTTGGGCTTATCCGGCGAACGAACATAAGCAGTAAGGCGATTAAGCAACAGAGTAAACTGGTGATCAGCGCAAGACTGAGGCTGTTAAGACTCAATTGCCAAAAACTCTTATCCCAGCTTTGTTCAAAGTAACCAATGGCATAGGATAATAAAATCCCGAAAGGTAACAGAAAGGCTAATAGCAATAGCATGCCGCAAAAGCTGAGTGCTACCAAGGTTTGAGTCATCGAGAGTCGATACAAGTCAGTGACTTGTATACGTGATTGTTTTTGGAATAACTGCTGTTTACGACGGGCAAAACGCTCAAATCCAATCAGACTAAATACCACCAGCAAGATAATCGCCGATAACTTAGCGGCGGCGGTCAAATTGCCATAACCCAACCAAGTGTCGTACACGGCTGTCGTTAAGGTAGGCACGGCAAAATAGTTAACCGTTGCAAAATCAGCGGCCGTCTCCATCGCCACTAAAGCCACCCCAACGGCGAGCGCAGGCCTTGCCATAGGCAAAGATAAACGCCAAAAACTTTGCCACGGTGAACAGCCCATAATGCGCGAAGCATGGGCCAAACTTAAGGATTGCTCCATAAAAGCGGTACGCGTCAAGAGATAAATATAGGGAAACAATACCAGCGACAACATACACGCCGCGCCGCCTAAGGTACGAATATCGGGGAAGAAATAATCCTGCGGTGAGTCCCAGCCAAATATCGAACGAAGACCGCGCTGCACTGGCCCCGCATAATCGAGTAAATCGGTATAGACGTAGGCAACAATATACGCAGGCATAGCGAGGGGCAATAATAGCGCCCATTGCAAATATCGCCTGCCGACAAAGTCACAACGAGCCATCAACCAAGCGCAAGGTAACGCGAGTAATAACGCCCCCAGACTCACCCAGAAAATCAGCAATAAACTGTTAATGATATATGTCGGCAGAACCGTTGCCATCAAGTGCCCAAACACGGCTTCGTCAGGCTGAAAAGCTTGAAATATCAACGCAAATAGTGGCAATACCAGCAAGGCGGCCACGGCATAACCAGCAAGCGACCAGCTTCTGGCTAATCCTAAAATCATGTCAATCCTTAAAACGTCACAGCGCCAATCACTGGCGCTGATAACCTAAATCTGCATTTTGTCGCTAGCACTGGAGCTAGAGATCAAACTGCACTTCATCTAATAGCTTAACCGCCGCTTGGTGATATTCTGCCAACTTAAAAATGGGCAATTGATCTGACTTAAACTTACCCCATGAAGCCACTAAAGATGAAGGTGCCACATCGGCTTTCACTGGATATTCCATATTCACATCGGCATAGGCCTTCTGAGCAACATCGGCGGATAAGAACTCCATCAATTTGATCGCATTGGCTTTATTAGGCGCATGGCGAGTGAGTACCATACCAGACACATTCACATGGGCACCGCGGTCAGCTTGGTTCGGGAAGTTGAGCGTCACAACTTCGGCAATCGCCTTTTGCTCAGGATCCTGCAACATATTGCCGTAATAGTAGCTATTACCAATGGCGATCTCACACACACCTTCTTTTACTGCGGCAATTTGCCCCCTGTCGTTCCCCTGAGGTTTGCGGGCTAAATTAGTTTTCACGCCTTGTAACCAAGTTTTTGCCTCAGCTTCACCGTGATGAGCAATCATAGATGCGACTAACGCTATGTTGTATGGATGCTTACCACTGCGAGTACAAATCTTTCCTTTATATTTGGGTTCGGCTAATTCTTCATAGGTCAATTGCTGCTGGCCTAAACGATCCTTGGCTGTATAGAGATTTCGCACCCGCATAGTCAGGGCATACCACTGGCCATCGGGATCGCGATACTGCGCAGGAATATTGCTCTCTAGGAGGGGATTTTTGACTGGAGAGGTTAGATCTTTATCCACTAATTCAACTAAACGTGAAAAATCAGACGTCAGCACAAGATCTGCTGGGGATAAACGGCCTTCACGGACGAGACGCTCGGCAATACCGTCTTTAGCAAATACCAAATTCACACCTATGCCAGTTTCTTCGGTGAAACGCGTCAGGATAGGCTCCACCAAGAAAGCTTGGCGATAAGAATAAACGGTTAATTTATCATCTGCATTCGCTGAATGCCCAACCGACATTAACCCAACAATAGCCGCGCAAGTTACCCATTTCATTACCGAATTCTCCCCAAAGTGATGACGTGTTCAGCAAAATTAGAACACTAACGCATTAATGATAATGCTTATCAGTTTCGCAAGAGTAATAGATACGGAACTCGAGAGCAAGCAGCTAATTAACTTTATGTTTTTAATGGCATTAATCTGAAAATTTGAGATTATCTCAAATCAAACTAAACTGAACCTTAATTCGATTAAAATGCTTTCAGGAGGCGTTATGTTAACTGTTTTGCTGCTAGGCGTAGCCGCAATTGCGCTATTTTGCTTATTCAAACTCAATAGTCGTCCCAAAAGACATAAACACTCTTCTCAAGCTGCTGATCCCAGCATTAATAAGACTCACAGTTTTCACAGTGTGAGCATTGTGAATAACGGCAGTTGCTGTGAGCAAATTGAAGCGCTTTCTGGAAAACGATTTTTATCGAAAGATGCGCCCGAAATTCCGATGGAAGAATGCACTATGGCAAACTGCCAATGCCGCTATCAACACCATGAAGACAGGCGCCAACTAGGCAATGATCGCAGAGTAGAATATGGGGTTACTCGTGAGTTATTCGGCGCTTTTGGTGAACAAAATCGCCGTGATAGGCCAAAAGGAAGACGCGCAACCGACGGTTGAGCATCCTCTGCGGATTATTGGGGACGAGTTTGAATAAATGCAGGTAAATCACGCATTTCACTGAACCAAAGTGCTGTCGCAGGTGCAACCTTACGCCAATCTAGCTCTGGATGTCTAAAATCCACATAATCGAGTAAGCAAATCAAAGCTAATTGCGGTGCTTGAATCGTGGTTTGGGTGATCACAGTTTGAAGCTCAATCTGCATAAGGCCGCGCAGCAGTGCTTGTTCAAAACGTGCAGTCCAAAATACTGATCTCACGCCTTCTTCTTCACGCATTTGCTCTTGGCGTAATTTCACCGCGCTATCGATTAAGCCTTTGACTAAAGAATACTGACACTCCAGCACCCAGTTATTATTTGAGATCCCAAACATCTTACGATCACCAAGCTCTGCATCTAGGTAACGCATGATCACTTCACTATCGAATAGTGCTACACCATCGTTGGTAATAAGACATGGGATCTGTCCTAACGGGTTAGCATCGAGTAATTCTGCGCTGTTTTCAAAGGGATTAACTAACTGCTCTTCAATATTGTTAATCCCTAGATACTGGATTAAGGCTCTTACACAACGGGCATAGGGCGAAGCTTGAGAACTTAACAACTTCATCAAAAATTTCCTTTTGTTTGCATTAAACGCTATGGCTTTTTAGGGGCAAGAACGGAAACAAGTTTACTCTCGCCTTCTATGTAAAATTGAGATTACCAGTATTTTTCAACGGTAATTTGCCCAGGAGCACGGCGTAAATTCTTCACTAACCCTTTATCGAGTAAAGCGGCTTGCGCACCATTAATCATACCCGGATTGCCGCAGATCATAACTTGAGAGTCAGCTGCGTTTAAGGTTAATCCTGCCTTTTTTTCGATTTCACCCGAGACTATTCCCTCGGGAATGCGGCACTGCAAAGCATCGGCAAAGGGTTTACGGGTCACACTCAAGACTAATGTAAATTGTTCAGGGTATTTGCGTTCTAAATTACGCAGCTTATCAAGATATGCCAAATCCTGTGCCTCGCGCACGCCATACACAAGCACGACTTTTTCAAAACGCTCCCAAGGTTCATCGGTGTCGAGCATAGACAAAAATGGCCCTACTGCTGTTCCTGTGGCTAAAAACCACAAATGCTTCCCTTGGAGTTCACCCTTAGGAATTTCAGCTAAGGTCATAAAACCGGTCGCGGTTGAGGTAATTTCAATTTCATCGCCTATTGCAAGGTTGTGTAATTGAGGCGATAACAGGCCATCCTCTACCGCAACGGCGAGCACCTCGGCATAGGGTTTATCGGGAGAATTGACTAAGGAGTAGGCTCTAGCCACACGCTTATCATCTTGCATTTGACTTAACTTGATAAACTGACCAGGAATAAATGGAGCTAACTCGGCAGCAATGCGCAATGAGAATAACTTATCACTCCAATCAATACGTTCTATCACTTGTCCCCTAATCCACATAACTTGCCCTCAAGCGAAACGTTAAATAGGCTTCCAGCATAGACTTTTTTCTGCACAACAAAAACCCCTTATATAAGGGGCTTATGACTATAACGCTGAATATAGAACTGAAAATACTGAGGTATTAACTCGGACTCGATGCTGTCTCATCAGTCTTCTTGTTAAAGCTATCTCTAAAGGCTTGCAGCCCCTCTTGCACTAAGCTGTAGGTTTTATCGACACCATCGGCAATATCACCCTGTAATACTTTAAGGCCGGACAGAATATCTTTAGCCTCTTTAAAGCCATTGTCGATGGCACCGCCAATAATCCCCATAAAGCTATCGAGTTGTTCATCTAAGCTCATACCTGAATGTTGCTGCTGATGAATCCCAAAGAATTTAGTCGCAAAATTCACAATGCGATCAGCTGTGGCCTCTGGAGACATATCAACGCCATTATCATAAGCGGTTTGAGTCGCGTTTTCGCCCATAGTAGGCGCTAGCTCTTTGTTTATGGCATCAATAGCAGCACGATAGAGCAAGGTCATAGACTGATCGCCTGACTTAATGTTTACCTCTTGCTGCGCCGATAAAATCGCTTGATTCATTAATAACTTACTTGTCTGGTATGCCGTTTGCCTCGATGTGGCTTTCGCGTCCTTCGAATCACTCACTTCGGTGCCCTTAGACGCCGTGTTTTCAGCATATTTTTTCTGTGGCAAAGGAGTACTTTGCACTTGAGGGGGTTTATTGATTTCCATGATGACTATCCATTCAATTCGGGTCGACTTAATTATCGACCAAAATTTAACCAGCTTTAGTAATTTTTAGAATTGAAGTACCATCTGACCACAAGGCCATGATAAGGCCCACATAAATTAAGTGGGTTCATTCTTTAATAAGGTGCATAAAGCGCCAACCCACCGCAATGCAGATCATTACTATCGCTGAGCTTAGACATAAGCCAATAGAAAAGGATGTTACACCATGGCAGCAGGCCGCAGTTTGAGTCATTTCCGCTTTCACGAGTTTACACTAATCCTTAAGCACTATTTTAAGCATAATCTGGGTATCAATATAAAACGCTTTAGCCTGCTAACAAGCCTCGTCATATTCACTTGCCTCGGCTTTACTCCCATTAGCCAAGCTCATGCGGAGAGCAGACTAATTATTTTAGTCAGACATGCCGAAAAAGCCGACACGCCAGCCAATAACCCGCAGTTATCACCCAAGGGAGAAATACGCGCAGCATCACTGATCACTGCCTTGAGCCGCACGCCGCTGTCGCAACTTATTGCGACTCAATACCTAAGAACCCAACAAACACTCGCGCCCATCGCCGAGGCTCGCCACTTACCTGTGACGATAGTAGAAGCAGCCAAACCTATCGAAGGACATATTCAACACATTGTCGAACAAGTGCATGCTGTAAAGGGCAATACACTCATCGTTGGGCATTCAAACACTGTCCCACTGATCATTAAAGCCCTTGGCGGACCAGAGATCCAAGCGATCAGCGAAGATGACTATAGCCAGCTGTTTTTACTCTCTCTTAATGATGACCAACCTGCGAGCTTGATCGCCACCCGTTACGGACAAGAATAAGGATAAATAACATGAGTGAACTCAATTGGTTTATGTGGGGACTCGATCTATTTTCAGGGCTGTTTTTGATTGTAATAGGACTCGCTGTACTCGCGGTTATTTACATGTATATCGCAGATAAAATGCAGACCAAACAAGCGGTAAGACATAACTACCCAGTAATTGGTCGCTTTCGGTATCTGTTCGAGAAACAAGGCGAGTTCTTTAGACAATACTTTTTCGCCCAAGACAGAGAAGAACTGCCATTCAACCGTGCAGAACGCAGTTGGGTTTACCGCGCGGCTAAAAATGTCGATAGAACTATCGCCTTTGGTTCAACTCGCCCCTTAGATAATGCTGGTACCATTATGTTTATGAATACCGCCTTCCCAACCCAAGATGAAGAGATCACACCCATTCATCCACTGACAATTGGCACCAATTGCCGCCAACCCTATACGACTCAAGCTATTTGTCATATTTCAGCCATGAGCTTTGGGGCTCTATCGCGCCCAGCAATTACCGCCCTTTCCCACGGTGCAGCGCAGGCGGGTTGCTGGCTTAACACAGGTGAAGGCGGCTTGAGCCCTTATCATCTAAAAGGTGGCTGCGATATCGTCTTTCAAATTGGAACAGCCAAATACGGTGTACGTAATGAGCACGGACATTTAGACGATGAAAAGCTCAAGTCGATAGCCATTCATCCCGAAGTCAAAATGTTTGAAATTAAAATGAGTCAAGGGGCTAAACCGGGTAAAGGTGGCATTTTACCAGGGATCAAAGTCACAGCTGAAATTGCCCATATCCGCGGTATTCCTCAGGGTTATGACTCTATTAGCCCTAATGGTCATATTGAATTCAAATCCGTGAACGATATTTTGGATATGGTTGAACGAGTACGTGAAGTTACCGGTAAACCAACGGGCATTAAGGCCGTACTCGGTGACGTACAGTGGCTCGAAGATTTATGTGATGAAATCGAACGTCGTGGCGAAGACTCTGCCCCCGACTTCTTTACTTTAGACAGTGCCGATGGCGGCACAGGCGCTGCACCACAACCTTTAATGGATTATGTCGGATTACCACTGAAGGAAAGCTTACCAATCCTAGTTAATGTCTTGATCCAACGAGGCTTGCGTAAACGCATCAAAGTCATCGCTTCGGGTAAACTCATAGTGCCATCAAGAGTCGCTTGGGCTTTAGCATTAGGTGCAGACTTCATCGCATCGGCCCGCGGCAATATGTTCGCCCTAGGTTGTATTCAAGCCTTACAGTGCAATAGAGATACCTGCCCAACGGGCATCACAACGCACAATCCCAAGCTACAACAAGGACTCGATCCTAGGGATAAATCGGCTCGTGTTGCTAACTATAATCATAATTTACACCATGACTTAGCCTTAATTGCGCACTCTTGCGGAGTGACAGAACCAAGACAACTCAAACCCTCACATGTCCGAATTGTACTCGATAGCGGTTTATCCATTTCACTCGATAAATACTATGCACATATGGATAAGTAGCCGCGAACCCTCGCGGTTAATGGCGAATACAACTTTCGTTTATATAGGGTTTACATAAGGTATATTTGAATGCGTATCACAAAAGAGGTAAGATCCGTGACGTGAGACATTATTCAAATGTCTTACCCACAATTGAACTTAAGGAAACACTTTGAAATCTAGCTTCGTAAGCCAACTGCCCGCCAGTAAAACTGTAAGCACTAGCTGTAAGAGCTGTAATCGCCTGACCGAGATCGAAGGTGAACTGGTGTGTTTTCGCGAAGGGCAGATCATTCGACTCACTTTGATAGATGAGTCAGTACCTAAATTGAATCTTTTATGTGAAGGTTGGAAAGCGGGGAAGCTGAACGGCGTAGCTTAATTCAGTCATATTTTATCTCTGGAGTCTCTCTAGAGCATCAAGAATAGAGGCTCACCTCTATTCTCGTACGTTCTCACCTAAACTGTACTAAAGCACTAGCGAACACACCTAACGCATACCCATAAAGTCACTTGTCGGCGCGTTCATATCGCGGATCACACCTGCCAGCACCATTTCTGGATTGACTTTAGCCAAGGTAAGTCGCCGAGTTGTAACCAACAGGCCCGCATTCAATTCAGCATGAATACGTTGCAATGAATCATAATCAACACCACGTTTTTTCAATGTCGCCATGATGGCATACCAATCAGTGGCGACTTTTTCTTCTTTGCCTTCAATATTAGCTCTCAGTGTAATATTTTCCATGCCAGATCTCTTCCGATTGATGTGTTGGCATTGAGTATAGAGAGCCGAAGCTGAATAAAGACTGAACTGTATTACGCTATTAACTGCTCAGATGAGTATGTTGTTGCTCATTTTGTATCCGCCATAATTTGGCATAGAGACCATTTGCCAACAGCAAAGTCTGATGATTACCTTGCTCAACTATTTCTCCTTGGCTTAATACCACAATTTGATCGGCATCGACTATGGTCGATAGCCTATGAGCTACCACTAGGCTAGTGTGCCCCTTAGCGACTTCCCGCAGTGCCGACAAAATAGCTTGCTCGGAGCGACTATCGAGTGAAGATGTTGCCTCATCAAACACCAGCACGGGCGAGCCCTTCAAAATGGCCCTTGCTATCGCGACCCGCTGTTTTTCTCCGCCAGATAGCTTTAAGCCGCGCTCACCCACCTTTGTGTCCCAACCAAGGGCAAGTGATGCAATAAATTGCTCTAAGTGCGCTAATTTAATAGCATTACGCACTTCTTCATCCGTCGCGCTTGGGCGACCATAACGTATGTTTTCGACTAATGAATCGTTAAACAGCACAGTATCCTGCGGCACGATAGCGATGGCACGCCGCAGCGCATCTTGCGTGAGATGGCGGATATCTTGTCCATCGATTTTAATCGCACCTTGGTCCACATCGTAAAATCGAAATAGCAGTTTAATCAGGGTCGATTTACCTGCGCCACTATCACCTACAACAGCCACCTTTTTACCGGCTTCAACCTTAAAGCTCACGTCCCGCAGAATTTGCCGCTCATCGTAGCTGAAATTAACATTTTCAAATATCAACTCACCCTTAGTGGGTTGAAAATCGAGTGCTTGGGGTAAGTCGACTATCATAGGATGTTTATCGAGCAGGCTAAACATGCGCTCAATATTGGCTAACGCGCCGCGAATTTCGCGATATACAAAACCTAAAAAGTTAAGGGGTAAAAAGAGCTGCATCATGAACGCATTAATCAATACAAAATCACCTAAGGTCATATCGCCATAGGTGACTCGGTACGCCGCCAGCGCCATCATAGCTGTCATCGCCAGAGCAATAATCACAGCTTGTCCGCCATTGAGCGCAAACAAAGATAAACGGTTTTTACGCTTAGCGACTTCCCACTGTTCGAGCGCTTGATCGTAGCGCTGCGACTCATACTTCTCATTATTAAAATACTTTACCGTTTCATAGTTCAGCAAGCTGTCGATGGCGCGGGTATTCGATAACGAGTCAGCCTTGGCCGCATCACGTACATACTCAGTACGCCATTCGGTCGCGACCACAGAAAAAATAATATAAGCCAGCACAGCAACAAAAGTGATTGCCGCAAACGCAATGCCGTAGTTATAGAAGAAAATGCCAATCACCATGACAATTTCGAGCAAGGTCGGCACTATGTTGAACACCATAAAACGCATGAGGAAACTCACGCCGCTGGTGCCGCGTTCAATATCACGGGAGAGGCCGCCGGTTTTGCGCTCTAGATGAAAATCGAGGTCAAGTCGGTGTAAATGGTCGAATACTGCTAAGCCTAAACGGCGGATCGCCCGCTCGGTTACGCGGCCAAACAAGGTATCGCGGATCTCCCCCGTAATCGCCGTTAGTAAACGTACCGCACCATAGGCCAACACTAATCCTACGGGCACACTGAGGGCTTGCGCGGTTTTATCGGCATCTAAGGTGTCGACCAAATGCTTCAGAATAAAAGGTAGAGCCACGCTGGTCAGCTTAGCGATGATGAGGCATGACATCGCCAGCGCAATACGGCCTTTGTATTCCAATAAGTAAGGCCAAAGCAGTTTCATGACGTGCCAGTTTAATTTATCGACTGGACCTTCAAAATATAACGTTGGGCGCATAAGACATAACCTTGAATGAGTTATGCCAATTGTAACAGTTCACACCGAACATAAGCTAAGCGAAACTAGCAAAGTCTGAATAAAATCAATCAGATTTTCCTGACAGACAAATAGACTTATTCACGACATACTCAGCTGCTATTTTGATTGCATTTAAAGTCAAAACATCATACTTACGCATTACACTGGCGTATTCACAATAAATGAATTTATACTGATTTGTGTTCAGGCATGTACCGTTTTACTTAACCTCAGAGCCGTATGTAGGAGGATAAGAGTGCAATGGAAGAAGACTTGGCACAGAGTTGCTGCTGTTGATTATTTTTGCAGTTTTGCCCAAAATGCCATGGAGGCGGTTATACAAATCAATAGAATTTGTTAACCTCTACGCGCTAGATTTTGCGATTCATACGCCCAAGTTCTAGCGAGAACATTAAGACAAACAAATTAAATTAAGATCAAAGGAAGCTTTATGTTGGATTCCGCTAAAGTTCAATACCCGCCATTACCACTGATCCAAACTTGGGTGTGGATGATGATCGAATCAGGCAATCCAGAGATACAAGATAAAGGTAGAAACAACCTTATTGCCGCCTTTGGTAGCTTAGCCAAAGCAAATGAATACATTGTTGAAATAAGCAATAAATAGATAAAACAAAGGCGCCGGGATAGCGCCTTTGTTTTTACTTAACCCGCAATCGTTAACGGCTAACTCAGGTATAGTTGCGGTTTATGTTCGCTCGAGCAGATAATTAAACCTGACGGCGTTCGATAATGCTTTGGTTCAAAATGGCTAACAGACGCTCGGTATCATCCCAACCAATACACGCATCGGTAATACTCTGCCCATAGCATAACTCTTGACCTTCAATAAGATCTTGACGACCTTCCACTAAATGGCTTTCTACCATAACACCAAAAATAGCAGTATTTCCCGCCGCCACTTGACCAGCTACATCTTCAGCAACCACTAACTGACGTTGATACTCTTTACTACTATTAGCATGGCTAAAGTCGATCATGATGTTGTCGGCAAGCTTTGCTTTTAACAATTGCTGGCTAATCTCAGTGACATGCGGCGCGCTATAATTGGGCTCGCGGCCACCCCGTAAAATAATGTGGCAATCAGGATTGCCCTTAGTCGAAACGATCGCCGAATGGCCCAACTTAGTCACAGATAAAAAATGGTGTGGTGCATTGGCAGCACCTATCGCATCAATAGCAACTTTAATCGTGCCATCAGTACCATTTTTAAAACCGACCGGACAAGAAAGACCCGAGGCTAACTCTCTGTGTACTTGAGATTCTGTCGTACGGGCACCAATGGCTCCCCAGCACATTAAATCAGCCATATATTGTGGGGTGATCATGTCAAGAAACTCACCCGCAGTTGGCATACCGCTGTCGTTCAAATCCACTAATAATTTACGGGCGGTGCGTAAACCATCATTGAGTTTAAAGCTGTTATCCATGTAAGGATCGTTAATCAGCCCCTTCCAACCCACTGTGGTTCTTGGTTTTTCAAAATACACTCGCATCACAATTTCGAGTTGATCTTTATAACGTTCACGCAGTGAGACCAAACGCTGTCCATATTCCAACGCAGCTTTGGGATCGTGGATAGAACAAGGCCCAATCACCACTAATAGACGATCATCAGACTTAGCCAGAATATTATGGATACTATTACGCGCATTAAACACAGTCGCAGAGGCTTTTTCGGAAGCAGGAAATCGTTCAAGAATCGCGATAGGTGGAAGTAACTCTTTTACTTCTTTAATGCGAACATCATCATTTTGGTAATACATAATTTTACTGCTCCAACGCTGGTGTTTTAGGCTATTTCTATCGCTGCGATAAGGGATCTCAACTGCAATACTGAGTTCAATTTATCGAGTCTCAGGCGCCAATGCAACCAAGTTGTCTCCATTTCAAAAAATCAAATATAACTTATTGTTTTAATATATTTAAAAAAAATCAAAATTCAAATATGCCAGCTAACTCACAGCCTTGATGAACAAAATCGAATATGGCGGATAAAAAGGAATAAACATATTTGCTGCAAGTGTATTTAGGCGCCCTATGTTAGCAAGCAAAGATGTTTACCCGTAATAAGCTTAATTGATGGCCAGCTCTCTATAGAAAAGAGCGGGCAAATGCTAATGCTGTAACATGACTTGTAACTTGCTCTGATAGCGTTGACGCTCTGACTCATCTCGGCTCAAAGCCAAGGCTTTATCCATATTCAGTTTGGCACGCTTTTCGTCCCCCAGCGCCCAGTAGGTTTTAGATAAACCGAAGAAGAACTCATGACGATAATCCGCTTTTGCCAACGCCCTTTGATACCAAGCCAAGGCCTCGTCGTATTGATGCTCATCATAAGCTTGCTGCCCCATGTCATAGTAATAATAGGGATTACGTATTCGCGCTAATTCAAGCACTTTATTAATTTCGGCCCATTCATCAAGCCGCCCCTGCTCCCCTAAAATCAAGGCTAAGTTATAAAGCGTTGTCAGATTTTTCGCATCAAACTTGAGTGCATAGCGATAAACCTGTTCGGCCCGCTTTTCATCACCTTTATGCCGGTAAATAATGGCGAGCGTGTTGAGTGAAGGAACAAACTGGCCGACTTTTAAACCCACTTTAATCAAGGCATAGGCCCTGTCTAAATCACCGTTCACCAAAGACTCTGCCGCCATATTGTTGTAAAACATGCTGATTAAGGTCTGCCGATCCACTTGGGTTTTACCGTATCCCCGTAGAGCTCGCTCTGGCATAAAGTCCACTAAAACTGCGGTAGATGACACATAAACTGAATGTGCGTTTTCAGGTGGAAGTAAGCGTAAATTCACATGCCCATTGATTAAATAGAAATCACCTTGCTTATCCCATACGGGTTCTATCGCAATATCTTGATACTCAGCACTCACATTCAATATGTCCGCTAACGCAGAAGTCATGACCACTAAAGACATGCAATTACCTGCCCTTTGGGCATAGGTTTCACGGGCAATTTGGGTCAGATTATCTTGATATCGAAAATCAATGTTAGCGCTATTGGTTTGACTCGCATTGATATAACTAGCTAACCATTCATTGGCTAACATGTTGTTATTGTGTGACAAAGTGTATATCCCATAGCGACGTTGTACATCTGTCACGACCTCGGGTGGCAGATAAAAGATATCCGCAACAGAAGGAATATCGGCCACAGGGGTAAACAGTGAATCGGCAAGTAACGACTCAAGATCCGACGGATTAGGCTCAATGGTCGTCGAGCTACAAGCAAACAATTGACTGAATACAACGCTCAAGATCGTACTCAAGTATACGGCTCGGAATAGTTTCGACATACGCCCTCCCACACCATTAGCTCCTATTTGAGCTTATTACAAATGGCGAAAAAGACGACATAAAATGGTTACAAAAAATGATAATCGCGATCGATTGAAAATAATCGCAAATAATTTAATGAATTAACTATTGTGAAGGTCGGTCAACTTCTATATATAACTCACGCTGCTGATAATGATACGGCCGATAGTTATGCTCTCCACAGGTAAAATGTCGATAGGGTTTCATGACCGTAACGCAACCTGAGGGTAAAGCCTGCAGAATTTGGATTTGCTGCTGGCGACGAAGCGACTCCTGCCATTCAAAATCCTTGAGCACTTGATCACGCACGGCAAAGGCATCGACAGGCTCACTTGAGCGATTAACGATCACTTCTCCTGCAAAGGCTGAAACCGATATCCAGCCAGAAATGACGATAAGACTTAGTCGCGAAAATTGACCTATTGTTTTTATATTCAAGCTCATAGAACACTCCTTAATTTATACAAGAAAACAGAATTGCTCAGTAATTAAGCTTATGACCCTGTGCTTAAACTTCAATCACATTGATTACCCATAAAAAAGCAGAGCCTAGGCTCTGCTTCACTATCCCTCGATCCAAGCTAAGCATCAAGGTGAATCACGTGTTAATGTGCAAGTTTAATCAGCCCGCATTTTTGACCGTAACAAACTCAGGATAGGCATCAATACCGCAGTCAGAAGCATCCATACCGTTGTATTCTTCTTCCTCAGTAACACGGATCCCCATTGTTATCTTAATCACATACCAGACTGCAAATGATGAGCAGAATACCCAAGTGAAAATGATCGCTGCCCCCGTCAACTGTCCGGTAAGAGTTGCATTGGCATTGGATAATGGCACACACATTAAACCAAGGAAACCAGCCACACCGTGTACTGAAATCGCACCAACGGGATCGTCGATCTTAATGCGATCTAAGCCCACAATCGAGAACACCACCACGCCGCCCGCCACTAAACCAATCACACCCGCCATTAACAATGAAGGCGAGAGAGGATCGGCCGTAATCGCCACTAATCCAGCCAAAATACCGTTAAGGATCATGGTCAAATCCGCTTTACCCCAAATCATCTTACACACTATAAGCGCAGAGATAGCACCAAAAGCCGCTGCAGTATTGGTATTCACAAACACTTTCGCCACTGAGCTTGCATTCGCCGCATCCGACACCATTAATTGCGATCCGCCGTTAAAGCCAAACCAGCCCATCCACAGAATAAACATACCTAAGGTTGCCATTGGCAAGTTAGAGCCTGGAATAGGATTCACTTGGCCATTAGGCCCGTATTTACCCTTACGCGCACCGAGCAATATCACGCCAGCAATCGCCGCGGTCGCCCCCGTCATATGCACAATACCGCTACCAGCAAAGTCTACAAAGCCCAGTTTAGCGATAAAACCTTGGCCCCAAGTCCAATAACCTTCTACTGGATAGATAACCGCTGTCATCACCACAGAGAAGAACAAGAAAGCCCACAACTTCATCCGTTCCGCCACAGCACCAGAGACAATTGACATCGCCGTTGCCACAAATACAACTTGGAAGAAGAAGTCAGATTCTAATGCATGGCTCGCATCTGCTGATTGCGAACCAATTAAGGTGCCAATTGACGGTAACCAGCCACCTTCAGTGTTATCCACATACATGATGTTATAGCCAACCAACAGATACATCACACAGGCAATTGCGTACAGCACAACGTTCTTAGTTAAAATTTCAGTGGTATTTTTAGAGCGAACTAAACCCGCTTCTAACATAGCGAATCCCGCCGCCATCCACATGACTAAAGCGCCAGAAATCAAAAAGTAAAAGGTATCGAGTGCAAAGCGTAGTTCAGTGACTGTGCCGCCTAATTTCGTTAATTCTTCCATTGTCAGCCCCTTATAGCGCTTCAGTATCAAGTTCACCCGTACGGATACGGATAGCATGTTCTAAATCAACGACGAAGATCTTACCGTCACCAATTTTCCCTGTATGGGCCGCAGTGGTAATGGCCTCAATCAGCATGTCGAGATTTTCAGCCTTAGTGGCAATTTCTAGTTTTACTTTTGGCAAAAAATCCACCTGATACTCGGCACCGCGATACAACTCTGTATGCCCTTTCTGACGGCCAAAACCTTTCACTTCGGTCACCGTCATGCCCTCAATACCAATTCCGGCGATAGCTTCACGGACATCATCCAACTTAAACGGCTTGATGATAGCGCTGACTAGTTTCATCCTGACCTCCAAAAAAACGCGATTGTTATTAACTTGTATCAAAGGTAATTCAATCATTAGGCCAACAATTTAATCCATTGATTATTATTGATTTAAATTGTTTAACACTATTTTTTAAGGTTAAAAATGCACCATAATCGAGCACTAACTGGTGCGATGCACTCTTTTAGTGAGCAGTTTAAGTGCGACAGCTATTCGACCTTAGGCCTATTGGTAACAAGGTTAAATTAGGGTCTACTGGGGGAAGCGTAAATCGAGATGAAATCTGAGCATCACAACACAAGCTCTTAAACAAAAGCGAAGATCATCACTAAGACAATCATCAAGCGCAGAAGGAAGGCCCGATGTTAAAACCAGAAGAATGTGTTCTCGTTATCGTCGATGTGCAAGGAAAACTTGCACAAATCATGGATAACAGTGACAAGCTGCATCAACAACTACAGACCTTAATCCAAGGCGCACAATTATTTGAAATTCCAATACTGTGGTTAGAACAGCTACCCGATAAACTCGGAGCAACTAGCCCTGAGCTGCAAACTTTACTTGCGAAAACCAGCTCACCCATTGCCAAGCAGCATTTTAGCGGCTGGCACTGTGACGCGTTTGCAAAGGCATTAACTAAGACGAATCGCAAACACGTCATACTCGCGGGTATTGAAACCCATGTGTGTGTTTACCAAACCTGTTGTGACCTTATCGAACAGCAATATTCGGTGCATCTCGTCGCAGATGGCGTCTCGTCACGCAGTGCCGATAATAAAAAACTGGGTATTCAGATGATGACGGCCAGAGGCGCCTTATTAACTAACGTGGAATCGCTATTATTTGAATTACAACATCAAGCCCAAGGCGAGCGCTTTAGGGCATTATTAAAACTGATCAAATAGCGACTTAGCCCGTGGTATTTCTTCAGCCAGCATGACCAACGCCTGACATTACTCGATATTTTTTTCCATAAAAAAGCCCCCGCTGAGTCAGCGAGGGCTTTTATTTACATGAGGGGTTAGCTCATATTGAAAACTCAACCGCGATTGATTAAAACCTACTTATAAGTGGCTTCGCGTTTTTTCGCTTCTTCATCCCACTTAGGTAACATGTCTTTCTTGAATGCTTCTTTCTCTGCATTCATCTTATCCATATCCATACCTAAGGCTGCTTGTGCCTTAGCTTTGGTAGAGATATCAGGAATAGCGATTGGATCTGTGATGCCTTTTTTCGCTAATAACTGTGCTAACTTAACTCGGGCATCGGCCGCTTTATTCACTGAAGTACCTAAAACACGTAGGGCTTCTTCAGGAGCATGAGCAGCAACACCATGGGAAGCAATCGCTAAGTCCCAGCGCCATTGAGCATGACGGATATCGGTCAAGATAGGCTTCATTTCAGCTTCAGTTGCACCCAATTCCCACGCTTTAGCAGCTTCGAAGTGCGCTTTCACTAATTGCTCTTCCGCTTTCAGTTTCATTTCTTTAACTTTAGCTTTACGTTCATTAGTGACGCCAACTAAGAATTCTTTCGTTTGGCTATGGCAAGTTGCACAGGTTTCTTCGAAACGGTCAAATGGATTACCCACTTTATGATCGGTAAATTTCTTACCTTCAGGGCTAGTCACTTTTGGCATATGGCAGTCAACACAACTGACATTATTTTTACCATGAATACCCAGTTTCCACGTTTCATACTCTGGATGTTGCGCTTTTAACATAGGTGTTTTAGACAGCGCATGAGTCCAATCGGAGAACTCGATACCGTCGTAGTAAACTTCCATCTGGTCAACAGTTATGCCCATATCCCAAGGGAATTTGACGAAACCTTTTTTGTCTTCTTTTTTCTCAAAATAGTATTCAACGTGGCACTGACCGCACACCATAGATTGCTTGTCTTTCTTCGAAGCTTTATCAAATGGCGTACCGATAGCATCCATTGCACGGTCTACATAAGGACGAGAGATCCGCAGTTTTGGTGAGCCTTTTTCATGACAATCACCACAGCCAATGGTGTTAGTGACTTCAGGGCCACCCTTAGCCCATTTACCTTTGAAGTAGCCATCTTCACCTTGCTCTTCAATTAAGCGAGGTACATCAGGGCTCTTACAGCTCCAACATGCCATAGGCAATGGACCATCTTCCGCATTTTTCGGCGCACCAGTACGTAGGGTATTACGCACGTCGGTCACGGCATACATATGGCCGCGAGGAGCGTTGTAATCTTTTGCGAATGCATAGCCAGCCCACAGGATCACCATATTAGGATCCTGCCCAATCGCATCGACAAGTTCTTCACTCTTTGCGGTATCATGCCAGCTATTATATTGATTCTTAAATTTATCTTTATAAACTTCGTTGCGAGGCTCTGTTTTATCACTCGCCATTGCGCCCGCTGCCATGAAGCTGGCGGCAACCAGTGCACTCAGTGCAAAGGACTTACCTGTCATCTTCTTCATCATCTCATCTCCGTGTTGCATTATTGTTGTAAATCACGACATCTCCATGGTCAAACTTAGTGATTTAACCCTGCTAAAAATATACCTCTTAGGGGGTATCTAGGTTGAAGTTTGCGCTAGATCAAAATGTAAAGGTGTTGTTGTTCACATTTCTATACTTTTGTTAATGTATTACATTATTTTCTAATGTAAAAACCACTGCAAAGTGCCATAACAGCGGCCATCAAAATGAACAGCGGATTAATGAAACGAGGTAGTCTCACCTCAAAAATCTTAGGATTAATGTTAGTACTTATTCTGCTCTCTAGTAGTTTATCGACTTTTGCTATCATCAATTTGTCCTACAGCTTAGGCGACGCCAAGGCGATTAATGCCTCAGGGTCGCTGAGGATGCAAAGCTATCGGTTAATGTTTTACGCCAACTCAGGCAGTGATGCTGCGCAGGATAAAATCACCGAATTCGAAAATACGCTCTATTCCGACACATTAAAGCCCTCGGAAAGTTGGTTTAGTCCGCCAGAAATTGCCGCTCAATATCAGCTTGTCATTGATAAATGGCTGGTGATGAAGCACTACATAGAACAAGAAAACTCCCGCGATTATGTCGCCTCACTGAAGGACTTTGTTGATACCATAGATTTACTGGTGCTTGAGATGGAGCACTACGCCGCCTTTAAACTCAGGCTCCTTGCCGCCAGCCAAATATTAGGCTTAGGCGTCATGCTCATTATCGCTTTTGTGGCCGTGCGTTTTACAAAGAAGAAAGTGGTGATCCCACTGCAAAAACTGATGGAGTCGGCGAATACCATTTCTAAAGGTAATTTTGAAATTGAAATGCCCGAGACCGAATACATTGAACTTACAGCGCTGACCCATGCCCTACAAAAAACGGCGAAGGAACTCGCGACGCTTTATGGCAACTTAGAATCGCAGGTAGCAGAAAAAACCTTAGCGCTGACAAGGGCCAACAACGAGCTGGCATTCTTATATGATAACCTGCTGACATTAAACGCGAATAAACTCGATTACAAAGCGCTTAAAGCGGCGCTGAATCAGTTAAAAGGCTATGAATCACTCGACTACCTAAGACTCATTATCCAGTATCCCGAGCAAGAGTTAGAAGTGATTGAGGCCGATGGCGGCTGGCCAGATATGACTCAAGAGAGCACCCGTTTCCCACTGCAATTTGAGCAGGCTAATTTAGGCTATTTAGAGTTAATTGCCGACCAAACACCCAATATCGCCTTGTTTAACAATTTCGCAATTATGCTGACGCGCTCAATCGTGATCCACAATGCCACAGAGCAAAGACAACAACTGGCGCTAATGGAGGAACGTGGCGTAATTGCCCGGGAGCTGCACGACTCTTTGGGTCAAGTGCTATCTTTCCTGAAAATCCAAATTAGCTTATTACGCAAAAACTTAGATTGCAGTTGCCGCAGCCCGATCGTTGAGGCGCAGTTAACCGAAATCAACGAAGGTGTAAGCACTGCCTACGTGCAACTCAGGGAGTTACTATCCACCTTTAGGCTCACAATTAAAGAACCCGATCTAAAAAGTGCTTTAGAGGCTATGCTTGAGCAACTCAGGACAAAGACGAATATAAAGATAACCTTAGACTATAAACTTGCGCCACAATGGCTAGAGGCAAAGCAGCACATCCACATACTGCAGATCACGCGAGAAGCAACGTTAAACGCCATCAAACACGCCGAGGCCAGCCTCATTAACATCTATTGCTATAAGGATGACGAGGGTATGGTCAATATTGATGTTTGTGATAACGGCATAGGTATTGGACATTTAAAAGAACGAGATCAACATTTTGGCATAGGTATAATGCATGAACGAGCCAGTAAGCTTTCAGGTAAAGTCGTGTTCAGCGACAATGATTTAAAGAGATTTAAACCTGCTATGGCAACCACGACTGAGCAAGGATGCAATGCACAAGACGACGCACTCAACCCTAACAACCCATTAAACCTTATGCAGCACAGCAAGGGGTCAAGTGGCACTAGAGTGACGCTTATTTTCCCATCTCAACAGGAGCCTTCAAATGGGTAAACCTTATTCCGTACTGGTGGTCGATGACCATCCCCTCTTGCGCAAAGGCATCTGCCAGCTCATCGCTTCAGATCCTGACTTCAGCCTATTTGGCGAAGCCGGTAGTGGTTTAGACGCATTAACCGCAGTGGTCACCGATGAACCCGACATCATATTGCTCGATCTGAATATGAAAGGCATGACAGGCTTAGATACCCTCAACGCCATGCGCCAAGAAGGTGTTACCTCACGCATAGTAATTCTCACCGTTTCCGATGCAAAACAGGATGTTATCCGTTTACTTCGCGCTGGAGCTGACGGCTATTTGCTTAAAGATACTGAGCCAGATTTGCTGCTCGAAAAGCTCAAGAATGCCATGCTTGGCCACAGGGTGATCAGCGATGAAGTCGAGGAATACCTTTACGAACTTAAAGATGCGACCGATGAACAAGAATGGATTTCAAGCCTGACCCCAAGGGAGCTGCAAATTCTACAGCAACTGGCGGAAGGCTTAAGTAATCGCATGATTTCAGAGCATTTACACATTAGTGAAGGCACAGTTAAAGTGCACGTGAAAAACCTACTGCGTAAAGCCAATGCTAAATCGAGAACCGAAATGGCGGTGCGCTACCTAAATAATTAAAGATACGAAAATAAGCTTGGTATCACGCAAACAATAAAGGCAATCCCATGATTGCCTTTATGTTTTTATCAAATAGAGATTAAATAAATGATTACAAACCTTTCTCAATAAATTGCTGCCAACTCAATAGCGCCTGCTCAAAATCCTCTAGGCCACAATAAGCTTCTGACTCAGCATCATAGAGTGACATAGCCTCTTCCAATTCATATTCTTGCTCAAAGCCTAAGGTATTGGCAAACACTCGCGCCTGTTCACGCTCTAACTCTAAGGTAAAATCATTACCAACAAGACGCCATGAACCTCGTTTATCAGCTTGAATTTCTTTTATCACACCCAACACTTGCTGAATTTTAGCTAACTCAGTCCCTAATTCTTCCGTAAACCATTGCCCAAGCACTTCATGATCCATGCTAAAGCTAGCCAAAAAAGTGCCAGTTAAACTGTTACGCCGAAATTCGTATTCCATTTTATTGTCTCTTTGATCTAAGCCTACTAATGCTAATTTTAACCTATCCTTGGCTAAGTTGCTTGCATCACTCAGCACATCAAATTTATGTCAATTAACGTTTACCTCATGTCGTTAAGCATAAGTACTGACTTCATTTTCATGACAAAATCAGTTAGTTTGTTTGGATGATTTTGAAAGTTAAATGGAATGCGATATGCACGAAGGGTTTATCTACAGTTTAGTGCTCAGCGGCGCCCAAGCGGGTTCCACCTTGAGCCTAGAACAGATCGAAAAATGGGATCCTCAGGATGGCCTACTCTGGTTACATCTTCGCTATCGTAATAAAAAGGCACGCCACTGGATACTCAATAGCGGTCTGCCTAAGGTCGAAAGTGATGCCCTACTCGCCCAAGACACTCGTCCCCGTGCAGTGATAACAGGTGAAGGCATATTACTCGCATTACGCGGCGTTAACCTCAACCCCAATTCTGCTCCAGAAGACATGGTGGCAGTGCGTATCTATGCCGATAAACAGCGGATCATTTCCACCTGCGATCGCGAGTTACAGTCGGTCAAAGATGTCGCCGAGCTGATCCTTGAGGGAAATGGGCCTACAACTACGGGGGACTTTATCGTCGCAATCTGCGAGCGACTGACCAATCGTAAAGTCGAGTTTATTGATAAATTGGAAGAACAGCTCTCTGATTTAGAAGAGCTAGTCGTCTCAGGCAATGTGAAAGACTTACGTACCGATATCGCCGAACTGCGCCGTCAAACTGTGGCCATTCGCCGCTATTTAGCCCCACAGCGCGAAGCATTCTCGAAAATGATTTCCGAGCAATTCAGCCTATTTAAAGATACTGAGCGACTCAAGCTGAGGGAAACAAACGATAAACTTATCCGCACCATTGAAGATCTCGATGCCCTGCGCGATAGGGCTAATGTGACTCAAGAAGAATTACTCAGTCAGCAGTCGGAGCAACTCAACAAACGCTTATACTTCTTATCCTTAGTGTCAGCAATCTTCTTACCGTTGGGCTTTTTAACAGGCTTACTTGGGGTCAATATTGGCGGGATACCGGGCGCGGACAACACTTGGGCCTTCGCCACCTTCTGCGGCATATTAATCTCACTCGTCGCCCTGCAAATGGCGCTGTTTTATCGATTTAAGTGGTTATAGCCACCTTAAAACAACAAAGCCAATCGATTAGGATTGGCGTTGTTTTCTCTCAGTCCCATAAACTAATTGTTATGGGCTAATGCTTATGCTCTAAGCGGGCGATTATGTCGTTGGTAACTCAAACACATGAGTCATGACTTTATAAAGCTCAGTTCCTTGGTGCACTGACGCCGAAGCAAAGTGCAAAATCGGCACGCAGTCCTGCGGCAAACTAACCGTTTTTAGCTCATCCGCCGTACCGTATAAATCCATTCGCAGCAAATTCACTAAGGGCTGCCCCGCAGCTAATGGCTCACCCACAGGTGCGAGGTATTCCACTAACCCAGCACTTGGCGCGTGATATTTTTTATAGTCTTTTAGATAACAACCAAAACGCGTCATTTTAGCGGGTGCAACGGTTTCAGCGATCACGCCTCGGTGGCTTAAATATGCCAAAATCCCTTGTGCATCAACCCGTGCATCCTCAAGGCAGACGCGCTCTTGGCTCGCCAATTCCAAGGTTAACGCTGACACTGCAACCCCTAAATCGCGCCCTTGAGATTTTGCAAAATCACTCAATTGCCACCAAGGACAAAACGCAGCCTCATCCATGGCGCCACCAAAGGCATTGGGGATAATGAGCGTATAAGGGATCGACAAAAACTGCGCAGCAGCTAAGTCATATTCAGGGCAATACAAGTGCTTACAAGACTTAGGACCGGTGTGCAGATCGAGCACTATATCCGCGCCATGGGCCATAATCTGCAGGTTAACCGCAAGTCTATGACCCGTTGTGATGCCCCATTCATGCCGCAATTTTTGCTGACAGGCTTCAACCAAAGTACTGCGATAGGCTTGGAGCAGCTCGCTATCACTCAGCTTGGTATGTTCACCATACCAAGTCGGTAAATCGATAGCATGATTCAAATACTCACGATTCCAATTCGCGCCCGTAATAGGATCAAATCGGCCAAGGGTAAACTCACCACTTTTTTGGTTGATCCCGAGTGGATTGGCCAATGGCACTAAGGTGATTTCGCCGCGGATGTCACAGTGTTCAAGCTGCTTCATCAACTGATAAATCACCGCATTCCCTTGTACTTCAGCACCGTGGACATTGGCTTGAATATACACTTTGGGGCCAGTCGCCTTATCGTCACTCGGCTTGAAATGGTAGATAGGCAAAGTGAGTGCTTGCCCTGCGGCAAGCTCCCCGATTTGCAGAGACGATGTTGTCGGCAACATACTAAACGCCTTCGAACAGATTTTGATGCAGCGATTTAACCACTTGTGCCGCTTCCGCTTCGGCCACTAACACACACAGATTATGTGGGCTGGCACCTTGGCAAATCATCCGCACATTGTGTGGCTCTAACACTTCAAATACACGGCGACAGATACCCGGTGTCGTCGCAATACGATTACCGATAATCGCCACTAAGGCCAATCCATCTTCAACTCGCACACGACAATGCTGTGATAATTCTTGCAGCAATGCCTCACTCAACAGACCTTGTCCACTTGAATCTGAACCGGTTTTATCGAGGGTTAGAGACACATTCACTTCTGATGTGGTAATCAAATCCACACTGATCTTATGTCGCGCTAATGTCGCAAAGGTTTCCGCTAAAAAGCCCTGCGCATGCAACATTTGCAAGCTGTGAAGATTTAATAGGGTTTGATCGCGGCGCAAAGCCACAGCGCGGAATACGGGCGCATCTTCCACTTGATGACGGATCCAAGTTCCGCCCTTTTCAGGCTCTTTACTTGAACCCACAAACACTTGAATTTGCTGACGAACGGCAGGAAGAATAGTCGCTGGATGCAATACCTTGGCACCAAAGGTCGCCATCTCGGCAGCCTCATTGAAACTGATCTCGGCAATCGGAAAGGCATTGGGCGCCAAACGAGGATCCGTTGTATAAATCCCCGCGACATCGGTCCAAATCTCTACCGCTGAGGCGCGTAACGCTTCAGCTAACAGTGCAGCAGAATAATCACTACCGCCGCGACCTAACGTGGTCGTTTGACCCGATTCATCGGCACCGATAAAGCCTTGTGTCACAATCACTTGCTCCGCTAACAGTGGCTGTAGATAATCACGAGCTAAAGTCGCAATCTTTTCAACCTGAGGTTCAGCGCGGCCAAAGTGGCTGTCAGTACGTAATACTCGGCGCACATCGAAGGCACTTGAGTTGACACCTTTCTCGCGGATCACCGCCGAAAACAACGCCGAAGAACATTGCTCACCGAGGGACAACAACTCATCCATAGTCGCTTTGCTGCGTTGTGATGCGAGCGCTTCACTCAATACCGACATGCGACTCAATAATTTATCTAATGCGGCGGCCACATCGTTAGGACGACCGAGCTTATCTAAAATCGCATATTGAATTTGGGCAATTTGTTTTAATCGCTGTAATCGGCCATCGTCGTTGATCGATTCTTGGGTCAATTCCACTAACAGATTAGTCACGCCGCTCGAAGCGCTGACCACAACTAAACGACAATGAGGATTAGCTAACACTATGTCGGCACAGCGATTCATAGCGTTATAGTCGGCGACTGAGGTGCCACCAAATTTTGCAACAACGAGGGTCATTAGCGCACCTCCGTGAAACACGTAGGGCAACAAATAAACACAAATTGAATAAGATATTGATTAACTAACATGATCACACTCCGAACTGACTTCGTTCGAAGAGCCTGGTGCTCAATGATAACGCACCCCAAAAGAAGGGAAACAGCAATCGTCACCAGAAGCTCTCCACCAATTACAGGTGACAATCGTCAGGATTCAGCCTGAGCGACCGACATAAACATGCAGCAACCATATCTATGCCTCGGCGTTAATCTCCCTCATCAGTCATCGCTGGAGTTTGTGCTCCTCTGACCGACTACCTAGTTAACGCTCCTCTTCTGTTCCTTTCCGAGGAAAGGGACGAAAAAAGTAGCAATAAACCCCTAATGAAGTCAATGCTAATTTCATAACAAATGAACAATTTAAATAAAATCTTTTGAAAACAACTAAATGTTCAAATCGGGTAGCTCGTATACCAGCTGCACATAATCTCTAAATTTGCCTAAACACACTTCATCATGTCCATCCAAGGTGCAAGGCACTAAGCTCACATCCCCTTGTTCGACAACATAAATCGCATATTGATTAAATTTCTTACCCAATTGCAATGCCATCGTTCTATCGATAAACACGGCCCAACTTTTTTCCATGTGGGATAAATCCGGTGCGGCGCCCACTAAAGCACGATAAGGGCTACCGAGTAATTCAATTTCACGAAGAAGTTGGCGATCGAGTAAACGGTTTTGGCTAGGAGAGAGAAGCTTTGAAGCGGGATTATGAGCGGTAATAACAGCAAAGGAAAAATCACAGGATAATGCTTGAGTCAGCAAAAACAACGGCGCTTGGTAACATTGCCACAAATTTTGAGTCGTATTGTCCATTGGTAGTCTAGTCGAAAAATGAACCCAAGCTAGTGTAGCAGAGTGATTGTAAAATCCAAAGAGGCGTGAACTGGCTCACAGGAATAAGAAATACATTAGTTATACTAATCAATAGCTAAAGTAAATATCATGGTAAAAACCCCTGCTCACCTAAAATTTGTTAACATTTCATTTGTTAACAAATGACTAAAACGAGTACAATGTACGTACTGGTGAGTTGAAACAGATTGAGCAAGATGCTTATCGTTCAATACAGTTTGTTACATATATCGCTTAAAGTAACGTGAACTGACCGGGCATCTGTTTAAAATCTGTTCTACATTTGATTTGTCTTTTAAACATTTAAAAAAAACAATAGTTAAGGAACTTATTCTAACTATTGCTTATCGAAGTTGGTACTGATTACGTTTTCTCGTATTACACTTAAACGTGCACTTAATCTACATCCAGATATAGATGTCACCGTAAAGATTTTCCTTTTGAGCACAAAGCAGTTCAAGGAAGTATCAACGCTTTTATGAATATAAGAGCCCGAAGTAAGTTGCTCTTATTGGTTAGTATAAACTGATTAAAATTTAGGTAAATAATATGCAAAATCCGCACATTCTGATCGTTGAAGATGAAGCCGTTACCCGTAACACGCTGAGAAGTATTTTCGAGGCAGAAGGGTATGTGGTAACTGAGGCCAATGATGGCGCAGAAATGCATAAGGCTATGCAGGAAAACAAAATTAACTTGGTCGTTATGGACATTAACTTGCCAGGTAAGAATGGTCTATTGTTGGCACGTGAACTACGTGAAATCAACAACATCGGTCTTATCTTCCTGACAGGTCGTGACAACGAAGTCGACAAAATTCTTGGACTTGAAATTGGCGCGGACGATTATATTACCAAGCCGTTCAACCCACGTGAATTAACGATTCGTGCTCGTAACCTTCTGACTCGTGTCAACAGCGCTGGCGCTGAAGTCGAAGAAAAGAGCTCAGTAGAATACTACCGCTTCAATGATTGGAGCTTAGAGATCAACAGCCGTTCATTAGTGAGCCCACAGGGTGAATCTTACAAACTGCCACGTAGCGAGTTCCGCGCTATGCTGCACTTTGTTGAAAACCCAGGCAAAATTTTGACTCGTGCCGATCTACTGATGAAAATGACCGGCCGTGAACTTAAGCCACACGATCGTACTGTAGACGTGACTATCCGTCGTATCCGTAAGCATTTCGAAAGCTTGCCAGATACGCCAGAAATCATCGCGACTATTCACGGTGAAGGCTATCGTTTTTGCGGTAACTTAGAAGGCTAATCACCCGCTAAGCGACATCCGCATTAATTGGTTTGATAAGAATCGATTCACAAAAAACCAGATCCTAGGATCTGGTTTTTTTATGCCTACTATTTGGCGTTTTTCAACTGCCTATCTAGGAAATCGGCCAGTGAGCGATATAAGTGATTACGCACTTTCTCGCCACGCATCGAATGTTTAGATCCAGGATAATCGATCATCTGGAATAATTTCCCTTCATCCTGCAGCGCCTTATAAACCCGAGTGCTGTTTTCAAACAAGACGTTATCATCGGCCATACCGTGATACATCAACAGACCCGATTGATAGTTTTTCACATAGGGAAACACGCTGCTGGCTTCATAACCCTTTTCATTCCCCTCAGGATGGGCTAAGTAACGCTCAGTATAATGGGTGTCATATAAGCGCCAGTCGGTTACAGGCGCGCCCGAAATCGCGGCTTTAAAGTAATCTGGCGCCTTAAATAGACTCATCAAGGCCATGTAACCACCGTAGCTGTGGCCGTAAATTGCTACATTATCGGCATCGACAAATGGCAGACTCCGTAAATAGTCCACTCCCACTTTTTGATCCTTGACTTCAGCTTCACCCAAGTGACGGTAAATCACTTGCTCAAACTTTGTGCCCCTGTGGGCGCTGCCGCGGTTATCCAACTGGAACACCACATAGCCTTGTTGAACAAGATACTGGGTAAAGTAGTCCTGCTCGCTCCAACTGTTGGTCACTAACTGTGCGTGCGGCCCACCGTAAACCCTTACAACGACAGGGTATTTCTTGCTCGCATCAAACGGCACAGGTTTGAATAAACGGGTTTGCAACACTTGGCCATCTTCGGCTTTCAGTTCACCAAATTCAGGGAGTTGCCACAGACCCGCATAGTCATATAAAGGATGGCCTTGCTTGACTTCATTTTGCTCAACCCAAGCCAGTTGTTGGCCCTTCTCACCGTGTAAACTGATCTGCGGTGGCTGAGATAAGCTATTGAAATAATCCAGATACACACTTTGATTGTCGGCAAACACAGGATCGTGCATGCCCGCTTGCTTGCTTACCCGCTCAACCTTGCCACCCGCTAAAGGCACGCGATAAAGTTGTTTCTCGATTGGCGTATCTTTGCGGCCAGTGAAATATACCCAACCAGCGGTTTCATCTATGTATTCCAACGCATCGACAGCCCACTCGCCCTGAGTCAATTGGGTTTTAAGTTTGCCTTTTAAGTCAAAAAGATACAGATGATTAAAGCCGTCACGCTCAGATGCCCAAATAAAAGCCGATTGCTGTTTTAAAAAGTGCAGATCGTTATTAAGGTTCACCCAAGCGTTACTGCGTTCTTTCACTAAGGTTTTTGGCTTAGTCAGCGAGTCTAACGCCACCAGTTGCAAATCTAGCTTATGTTGATCGCGGCTCTGCCACTGGAACGACAAATGTTTGCTATCGGGCAACCAATCGACCCGCGGCAGGTAAATATCTTTGCTCTTGTCTTCGTTGCTCTCTTCGCGCAGGGTCACCCAATTGATAGCCTTATCTTTTAACGTGACCACACCGAGGGCGATATCGACGTTGTTTTTGCCGGCATAGGGATAGCGCTGCTCAGTAAGTTTAATACCATCAGCATAGATTTCGTTACGGGTTACTTGCTCGACACCGGACTCATCAATACGGGTAAAGGCGATGGCCGATTCATCGGGCGCCCACCAATAACCTGTCATGCGATCCATTTCCTCCTGAGCGACAAACTCGGCCATGGCATTTTTAATCGCCCCGCCGCCATCGCTCGTCATAGCTTGGAATTTTTTGGTCGCCAGCTCTAACACATACAGATTTTGATCCCGCACGAAAGACACAAAATGTCCCTTGGGCGATAGGCGCGCATCTGTGGCAAACCCTTCGCCAATGGGAAGTTGGCTGACACTGTTATCCACTAATGAAAAATAATACAGATTACCAGCAGCCGGAATTAATAGCGCTTGGCTATCATCGGCCCAGAAGTACTCCATAATGCCTTCGCCATAAATACGTTGGCGCTCGCGGCGGGCTTTTTCTTCATCGGATAATTCATTGCTTGCCAACTTATCGGCATTGAGCAATAGGCTAGATTTACCCGTCTTTACATCCATCTGCCAGAGATCATAAAAGTTTTGATTGTCTTTACGGCCCGCAAGATAAGTGACACGCTGACCATCGGGTGACAATTTCAAACCTCGAGGACTGGTGCCCGCTAAGGCGGGCGAGGCGTTCATTCGCTCAATCGTCAGTGGCAGTTTGCCGCCTTCCATTGCATAAGCTGGGGTAATTGAAAACATAGCTGTCGAAATCATGGCCATTTGGCTCGCTATCAGTAGGGGAACGGCGCGCACCTTAAGTGAGCACGCAGGGAACCAAGTTAACCTATTTTTAATCATTATTATTCCTTGGGAGCATAATCGCCTAAGATGTCAGCGATTAAAAACAAGCCGACATTGTGCCAGAGGCCGCCTATAAATAGAAAGAGCATGCAATATGCCGATACAAATTAGGCCCTTGCGCCAAGCTCAATCCAAATAATCCCAAAAAGCCCCAATATTCGCTAAAAGCATCAGCAACATCGCTGAAATTGTCGACTAACTGAGTTATCATTCGCGGCAAATAACGAAATTGACCTCATTGTTGAACCTCTAAAGGACATAACATGCAGACTCTGGCCCAGCACCTGACCTCACAGGCAGTGAACGACTCCCTCTCCCACCTAATTTTAACCTTAGCCGACACCTCAAAAGCCATTAGCCATGCCGTTCGCCACGGTGCACTTGCGGGCGTGTTAGGCGCGACTGAGCAAGAAAACGTCCAAGGTGAAACCCAGAAAAAACTGGATATCATCACCAACGACATGCTCAAAGATGCATTAAAAGCTGACGGTACAGTGCGCGGTTTGGCGTCGGAAGAAGAAGATCATGTGGTTGAAGTCAGCCAAAATGGTCAATACCTGGTGTGTTTCGATCCGCTAGATGGCTCATCTAATATCGATATCAACTCGTTAGTCGGCACCATTTTCTCCGTCCTGCCCGCGCCTGCTGGCGAGCTGACTGAAACTAGCTTTTTACAATCTGGCCGTGCGCAATTAGCCGCAGGTTATGTCCTTTATGGTCCATCGACCATGCTGGCATTAACCACAGGCCAAGGCGTGCAACTCTTTACTTTGCACCCAGAAACCAATGAGTTTTTACTGACTAACGCCGCCATGAGCATTAGCCCAGATACCCAAGAGTTTGCCATTAACATGTCGAACCAACGTTTTTGGGAAGCGCCAATGCAGACCTATATTGCCGATTTACTGCTCGGTAAAATTGGCCCTCGCGAAAAATCCTTTAACATGCGCTGGATTGCCGCCATGGTGGGTGACGTGCACCGCGTACTTTCTCGCGGTGGTATTTTTACTTACCCAACCGACAATAAAGATCCGAAAAAGCCATACAAGCTGCGTTTAATGTACGAAGCCAACCCAATGGCCCTCTTAGTCGAGCAAGCTGGCGGTAAGGCGTCTACCGGTTATGAAACCATTTTGGATATTCAACCAACACAAATTCACCAACGTGTAGCAGTGATTTTAGGTAGCGCCAATGAAGTGGACGCTTGCCTAAGCTACCATGGTATCGATTACAGTGAAGAACCCAATCTGGACTAAGCCGAATCGCTTAGATTTTGATTTTTCAGATGAAAGCCACTGACCACAGTGGCTTTTTTGTTGTCGCGGAATGCGACAATTGAGTTTTGATGCGGCTTTACCGCTGAAGAAATTGCGGCCTAATGGCCGAGAAGTTTAACGTCGTGGGGCTTCAACCCTCTGCCTGATATTCGTGCTGTTTAGCACAATGCTATATTGATTGCGGCCTAGCGGCCAAGATAAATCAAGATCGTGGGGCTTCACCCCACACCCGACCAAGGAGGACTGCTCGTCCTATCCTCCTTGGATGCTCCAAGACGCCCCTAACGGAGTTGAAAGCCCCTTGGGCATTTAGCGTCCTTATGCTATCGCGTCAGACGCTCGTCCCTGATTCGACTGACGCTATCTCGGCATCCATGCCTCGCTCACGCAACGAACGCAAATGCCCTGCGGCAACTCCGAGGGGATGGTGAACTCCTGTCGATGCTGTATGGACTGTAAATTCAGAAAGAATTATGCCTGTCCGATCTTTCGGAAGAAATTGCGGCCTTACGGCCGAGGTGAATCAAAGTCGTGGGCCTTCACCCCACACCCGACCAAGGAGGACTGCTCGTCCTATCCTCCTTGGATGCTCCAAGACGCCCCAACGGAGTTGAAAGCCCCTTGGGCTCATTGCCAAATTCGCTATCGCTTCCGAAGGATGCGTCCCTGCACCTGCGAAAGCTAGCTTGCCATCCATGGCAAGACTCACGCAATTTGTCTATTCGCCCTGCGGCAACTCCGAGGGGAGGTGAACTCCTGTAACTTCTGTGTTGGCTGTAAATCCCGGCAGATTTGTGCCAGTCCCAACTTTTGTGCTTCGGCGCTTTTCAGAGACGGCGTTAGATATTACAAAATCGGCGTTGGGTTGCTCGACCTAACCAGCGAGAAGAACTGCAAGCTAGACCTTTTTAACGCTTCCAAGGCCAATCCAGCATTGATGAATATCCTTGATCGGTTAAATGACAAATATGGAAGGGACACGCTATTTCTTGCGGCGCAAGGCACAAAGCAAAAATGGGCAATGCGGCGAGAGTTTCTAACGCCGCAATACTCAACAAAATGGCACAGCCTGCCACGCATCAAGTGCTAATAATATAATCTGGATTATCGTTCATCATTTTGCTATAGGTTGCTAAATGTAGTAATTGCAGGTGTATGAGGAAAGCCCTTTGGCTACAAATAGAGATGATTTTACCCAAGCTACAAAAAAAACTCTGGCAGATAGAGTAGGCTGGCGTTGCTCAAACCCTAAATGCCGTAGACTGACCGTAGGACCAAGTCTTTCATCGACTAACAGAAGAATACTCACAGGCATAGCGGCTCATATATGTGCTGCGGCAGAAGGTGGGCAAAGATTCGACTCAAGCATGACAAAAGAAGCTCGTAAGGGAATAGATAATGGTATATGGCTTTGTCGAAATCACGCATGGATGATAGATGCCGACCCTGCATTTTATGACGTAGATAAACTGAAAACATGGAAGAAGGAAGCTGAGGAAAGCGCGGCAAAAGAACAGGATAGAAAAACTAAGCCTTATCGTGAGGTGAATGTCTCTATTGAGGATCTTCAAAGGCTAAACTATTTCTCTGGCATATATTCATCCCAATTTAGAGACAACCTGTAGTGGCACACTAATTTTGGCCACCTAAATAGAGGTGATATTATTACCTCGTAGATGACTTTAGGTGAACACATGAGATCGACAACCAGAAAAACATTTATTGCTGAATTCAAACTTGAAGCTGCCCAATTAGTCCTCGATAAAAACCATAGCATCATCGAAGCTGCAAAGGCGATGAACGTAGGTAAATCCACTATGGATAAATGGGTGAGACAGTTAAAACTAGAACGCCAGGGTGGCACACCAA